>JAPLGY010000507.1 GCA_026389955.1 Caldilinea sp.
CGGTTTCTTGTAGCCGTCACTGGACGGTGGTTTGCCACTGTTGCTGCTGTTCTTGGTCAATTGGTTTTCCAGCGCCTCGATCCGCACCGTCAGCGCTTGGATGGTCTGCTGTTGCTGCTGGACGACGCCGACCCAGTTTTCTGCCAGCTCAGCAATCAAGGCGACGACAGCCTCTTCGCCTTGAACGTAGGCAATATGGATCTCTTCGCGACCAGGTAGGCGTAACAGTTCCATGGCACTATTCTGACCGATGTGTACGATTTTGTCAACCGCAATTCAACAGATTTCTATGCCTGAGCAGTTACATTTTGGCCGCGTTTCTTACATGAAAGATGAGGCAGAAGCCTACGCGCCCCATCGGTTAGAGAATGTCCTTCAGGGTCAGTCCCTGTTTGCGCAGATAGTCCGCAAGGCCGATGCGTGCGATCGACCTCATGCTGCGTGCCGAGACGCGCAAGCGCACATTTTTGCCCAGTTCCGGCGCAAACACTGAGAATTGTTGTACATTTGGTTGCCAGGTGCGCCGTGTTGCCTTGCGCGACCAGGGGCGATTGTTGCCATGTTGTGGGCGTTTTCCGCTGACTTTGCACTTTGCCATAATCAAATCCTTTTTGTCTGAAATCGTGAACGCTGGTTCGAAAGTTGTGTTGCGTGTTGCAATAGGTGCAGCTTTGCATCGCTTCAGAAGCTGGGGAACGGGTCGCGCACTTTGCGCCAGTGCCCGCGCCCGCGGGCCAGTTCCATTTCGGTGAGCAGGCAGCGATCGAGCGCCGTCGTGAGTGACTGCCGATCCAGGTCGACCCCGATGACGACCAGTTCCTGGCGCGGCGTGCCGGCACCCAGTTCCTCGCCGCTCTCCTCGTCGAGCATGCCCTCGCCCCACGGGCCGGCGTATTCGACTGTCAGCAGGTCGCCGGCCTGCGACCAGAGACCGGCATCGTCGGGGCGTGAGGCAAGCCAGAAGAAGCCCTTGGCGCGCAACACGCCGGGCAGGCCGGCTGTGACCAGTCTGTAGAGGCGCTGCGGATGGAAAGGCCGGTCGGCCGTGTAGACGAAGCTGCCGATGCCGTACTCTTCGGTCTCCGGCGTGGGCGCGAGGCGCGGCTCCGCCAGCCAGGTGACGAAGCGACCGGCATGCTCGAAGCTGAAGCGCCCGGTGTTGAGCAACTCTGTTGGATCGACGCGGCCGTGGTGCGTGCGCACGATGTGCGCGTGTGGATTGAGCTGGCGCAGAAACGCCTCCAGGCGGCCCAACGCCGCTTCGTCGACCAGGTCGCACTTGTTGATCACCAGCACGTCGGCAAACTCCACCTGTTCGACAAAGAGGTCGGTGATCGTGCGCTCGTCCTCTGCGCTGGCAGCCAGACCGCGGTCGGCGAGCAGGTCACTCTCCTGAAACTGACGCAGAAAGTTGTGGGCGTCGACGACCGTCACCATCGTATCGAGCTGCGCCACGTCGCTCAGAAACCCTTGATGGCCTTCCAGGTCGAAGGTGAAGGTTTCGGCGACGGAGAGCGGCTCGGAGATGCCGGTCGATTCGATGAGCAGATAGTCGAAACGCCCCTCGCGCGCCAGCTGGCCTACCTCCACCAGCAACTGGTAGCTTTGTCTGTGTGGCTGGTTGCATCATGATTTTTCTTTCTAGTTTCTAGGATGGCCGCCTCCACCATCGTCGCGACGCCCATTGTGCCGACCACAGGCCTATCCTGGAGCCAGTTCATACATGCGCACGCTGCCGTCAGCACAGCCAATGGCCAGCCGACGATCGTCTGGCGACCAAGCCAGGCGGCTGACGGCAGCGTCCAATTGAACCGTGCAAACTGGCTGTCTCAAGCGGCCGGGGGCCCAGATCGCTACCAGCCCATCCTCGCCGGCAGAGGCCAGCAGGCTGCCATGTGGCTGATAAGCGAGCACTGTCAAAGGAGCCGCGTGCCCTTCGAGTTGTATCGGTTTGCTGCCAGCCGGTCCTTTCCCGCTGCAATCCCAGACAGTGACGCTGTTGCCGCCGCCAGTGGCAAGATAGCGACTGTTGCTGTCCCATGACAGCTCGCGCACTTTGGTCGGATAGCCCCACATTTGCAGATCGTTGCCTGTTGCTGTGATCCAGAAGTGCACGGTCGAGTCCTGGTCGCCCGTCGCCACATAGCGGCCATCTGAACTCCAGGCGATGACCAGCGATGAACCCTGCCAGTGCAACCTGCGCAGATCGTCCGGGCGATCCGGGTTGCAGAGGATGAGTACCCCACTGTACTTGGGTGGTTGGCGTATTCCCGCTCCAGGCGGCCATCTGCATGCCAGAAGCGCACGGTACGCCCTGCGGCGCTGGCCAGCCGTGGCGGGCGTTTGCCACCTTGCACCGGACACCAGCGCACCTGGCTGACCCAGGATGCGCCACCGGCCAATTCTGCCTGGGATTGACCGCTGGCGGCATCCCACAGCCGCACGGCACCATCTTGACCTGCGCTGGCCAGAATGGCAGCGTCCGGTCGCCAGGCGATCGACATCGTCCCGAAACCGTGGCCGGACAGCGTACTGACAATCTCGCCGCTGCGCGTCTGCCAGACCGATATGGGGCCGGATACAGCGGCCACCGCCAGCAATTCACCACCCAAGGTCCATGCCAGATCGATGACATGATCGTCGACGACGGCTTGCCAGCGCGGATGCAACGCAGCCGAGCACCGACTGGACGAACGCGTCAGACCAGGCATGCTTCAAAATCCCTGACCAAGGTCTGGCGATCCAGGTTGCGACCGATGAAGATCAGATCGTTTTTGCGCGGGTTGGCGCCCCATGGCCGGTCGGGCCGCCCGTCGAAGAGCATGTGCACACCCTGAAAGACAAAGCGGTCAGAATGTCCCTCAATGCTGAGCACGCCCTTCATGCGGAAGATGTCTGGCCCCTGCGTACGCAGCAGCACACCGAGCCAACTGTTCAACTTCTTCAGATCGAGGTCGCCCGCCACGCTGATGCCGACCGAAGTCACTTCCTCGTCGTGCGCATGCGGCGGTTTGAACTCGCGTTCGGCGACTGGGTCGACGCAGCACCCCGGCCCTTCCAACGCCATGTCGAACTCGCTTGGGTGATGCTCGGTGAAGATGCCGTACAGCCCCGGTGTATCGATCTTGATGCGGAAGCTCAACTCGCGGGCGCTCCGAAAGACGGTGGGCAGACGATGGAGAGCAATGTCAGGGCGCATGGGCGCGCCGTCGTACCAATGGGCCAGGTTGCGTGCGGCAAACGCCATCTCGGCAGAGCGCAGGGTGTCATCCAGACCAAGATTGGCGTTGGGCAGCGGCACGATCGTCACATCCATACTGGGGTCTTCGGGGCCGGCCTGCAGCACAAGTTCGTATGTGCCCGCTTCAAGCAGGTATGCGCCACCCCACTCGAAGGGGTACTCACGCTCCAGGAACCTGTCGTCTATCTCCAAAGCACGGTTGAGGTCGAAACCGCCAATGCCCAGCACATGTTCCAGATCGATGACAGCGTTCTGCGTTCGGTGGATGCGGGCGGCGGCGTTCATCGTACGAATGCGCGTTTCCAACCGGTCGAGTTCTTTGGGTGTTACCAGATCGGTTTTGTTGAGAAGAATTACGTCGGCAAAGGCGATCTGTTCCTGCGCTTCGTTGCTGTCGTCGATGTGTTCGACGATGTGGCGGGCGTCCACCAGCGTCACGATGCCATCCAGCCGCAGCTTGCTCTGCATCTCGTCGTCCATGAAGAAGGTCTGCGCTACCGGGCCAGGATCGGCCAGGCCGGTTGTTTCGATCAAAATGTAGTCGAAGCGGTCGCGGCGTTTCATCAGGTTGCCGAGGATGCGAATCAGATCGCCGCGCACGGTGCAGCAGATGCAGCCGTTGTTCATCTCGAAAACTTCTTCGTCAGAGTTGATCACCAATGCGTGGTCGATGCCGATTTCGCCGAATTCGTTTTCGATCACGGCAATGCGCTTGCCGTGCTGCTCGGTGAGGATGTGGTTGAGCAGTGTAGTCTTGCCGGAGCCGAGAAAGCCGGTCAAGACGGTCACCGGCACGCGTGGATCCAGAGAAACGTCAGTCGGTGTCATGAGTGCCTCCATCGAGTGAAAGTTTGCAGGTCATCGCCTGCACTGTTCCAAAGAGTGCTGCACCATTGTGTGCAGCGGAAGAGATCGTCGGGAAGTTGGGACGATATGCGTCATGTTGAGAGCCGTACAATTCGTCCATCCAGGCTGCATACGCTGCGGCGTGCGCCGGATCGGTGCGCCAGCGCACGCCCAGGTACTCGGCAGCCTTGACAATGCCCAGCACGGTGTGGCTGATCTGCGCCTCGTCGTAGCCAGGTGCTGTGGGCAGCGCCAGCCAGCGCTCCAGGTTGCGCTGCGTGGCCGCCCCGTACCCACTGCGCAGCGCCGCATAGTGGAGCGGTCGCACCAGCGGCAGCCATTGCACCGGCGTGTTCTCTGCACTGGCGTAGACATAAAATGCACTGCCTGGCGCTTCCTCCGGTATCCGCACCAGCACGCTCTCCGCCAGCATGTCGGTCGGCGCAGACACAACAAGCCCTGCCGCCTGGCGCACGCCGGCGGCGACAGCGGCGAGCATCGTCTGCTGCCGTTGGGCCAACGCCTGCCACACGGGCAGATGCGCCGCCAACCGGCCATAGTCTGGAACATCCTGCGGCTGCATCAGTGACTGCACGTGGCGAAACAGACGTCTGTCGTTAAAAAGCAGCAGTGCGCCCGCTGCCCGGGTTTCCAATGCGGCGAACAGCCGATAGATGGCGACATCGCCCTGCAGCCCGGCACCTGGCGCGGGCGCGTATTCACCGTAGTCGATCACCAGCGCAGATCCAGGCTGTCGTCCGGCGGCAGCGGCTGCGATGGCAGCAGGCTGCGCCCAGGTCACGCCGGCGTCTGTTCCGCTCAGCGCCAGCGCCTCATCGAGCTCGGCAAAAGAATAGGGCTGCGACGCGCGCTTGATGCTTTGCACCAGCGCCGGTGTTGCATTGGCTGGCAGAATGATCTGCGCCTGTTCTGCACAAAGCCGCGACCGCAAGATCAGGCTGCGCGCCCGTATCACGTTGCGCACAAGCAGCACCGGCTGCGCGCCAAACAGTGCCTGCCACTGACTCTGCACCTGTGTGCCCCCATGGTCACTGTCCCTGCCGGGCTGCGCCATCTCCATCGCAGTCGTCAATGCTTCCGCCAGCGTCGGCGGCATCGGAGAGTTTGCGCACCGCACGGGTGCGCCGTCGATGCCGGGCGCTCAGAAACCGCCGATCCAGCGCTCTTGCCACTCTGTCATTAGAAACTCCTTACCCACTCGACGACATCCGAAATGATCTCTTGGGCGCGGCTGGTGGCGCCGGGCAGGCACGCTGCGAAGCGCTGCGTCAATTCCTCTGGCTTGAGAGCGCCAGGCTCGCCGATCAGCACCACATTGGTGGCAGGCGACTCATGCCCCCACGCTTCCCCAAAGGTGAAGCGCACGCGATTGCCCACCACCTGCAGCACCCCCCGCCGCTCCGCCGGTTTGTCTAGATAGACAAAGCCCTTGGCGCGATAGATGCCGGCCGGCAGGCGCTCGATCATGCGGCGCACCGCGCGAAAGGTTGTTTCGATCACGCGTGCCCGTGGGGCGGTGCGTTCGATGAAGCGATAGATGCGTTCGAGCTGCTCGCTGCTTGCCAGGTCGACCTTGTTCAACAGGATGATGTCGGCCAGCGCCACCTGATCCATCGCCAGCAGCGCGTTGCGTCCGGTCAGACTGGTGAACTGGTCGGCGTCGATCAGGCAGATGACGCTGTCGAGCTGGATGTGGGGGCGCAGCAGCACGAAGCTGCGCGCCACGGCGCCAGGGTCGGAGACGCCGCTCGGCTCGACGATGATATAGTCGGGCGGCTGTGGGCTTTCGAGCAGTTGCACCGTTGCACGCAGCAGGTCGTCGCGGATCGTGCAGCAGATGCAGCCATTCGCCAGGCTGATCGTCTCACCCTGCACGCCGACGACGAGCTGGCTGTCGATGTTGACGGCGCCGAAGTCGTTGACCAGCACGGCGATGCGCAAACCATGGTCGGCGTGCAAGATGCGATTCAGCAACGTGGTCTTGCCGGCGCCGAGAAACCCGGTCAGCAGGGTGATCGGGATCGGTTGCTCGCGTTGGATGCGATTCTGCATTTCATTTCTCCCTGAAGGTCAAGCGGCAAAGGGATCCGATGCGTCCTGCAACTGCCCATCTGCAAACAGCGTCATCTCCGCGTCGGTCAGCAGACAGGCATCCAACACGGCCGTGATCTTTGCTCGATCGACGTCCACCCCGATGTAGACCAACTCCTGTCTGCGATCGCCGTGCGGTTCACGCCAGCGCTCGCTCACGAAGGCGTGCAGCTCTGGGCTGTGCGGCCACTGTTCTTTGGGGACGCTTGCCCACCATTTGCCGGCGGCGTGGACGTTGGCTTTCGTACCCGCCTGCGACCAGAGCATGGCGTCGTCAGGTCGAGTGGCCAGCCAGAAATATCCCTTGGAGCGCAGCACCCCCTCGATGGCATCTGAGTTGACCATTTCCCAAAAGCGCTGTGGCTGAAACGGCCGCCATGCGCGATAGACGAAGCTGCTGATGCCATACTCTTCCGTCTCCGGCGTGTGCTCGCCGCGCAGTTCCTTCGCCCAGCCTGGGGCCTGTGCCGCTTTGTCGTAGTTGAACAATCCAGTGTTGAGGATGCGCTCCAGCGGAATGCGACCGTGTTCGGCGTGGATGATCTGCGCGTCTGGATTCAGATGGCGCAGGATGTCTTCTAGCTGCCCCAGTTCGTACTCACCGACCAGATCGACCTTGTTGATGACAATCACGTTGGCGAATTCGAGCTGGTCGACCCGCAGATCGTTCAAGGTGCGAGAGTCCTGATCGTTCATTGCCATGTCGCGTTCGCGTAGACTCTGGCTTTCGATGGTTTCGCGCAACCAGTTGGCGGCGTCGACGACCGTCACCATCGTGTCGAGCCGTGCCACATCAGCGAGCATGACCTTTGCTGTCGGATCGAGCGGGAAGGTGAAGGTCGCTGCCACCGGCATTGGCTCGGAGATGCCGGTCGATTCGATGAGCAGATAGTCGAATCGCCCCTCGCGCGCCAGCTGGCCTACCTCCACCAGCAAGTCCTAACGCAGCGTGCAACAGATGCAGCCGTTGGTCATCTCGACCAGCTTCTCCTCGGTGCGGCTGAGTTGGGCGCCGTTCTGCACCAGCGCGGCGTCGATATTGACCTCGCTCATGTCGTTGACGATCACGGCGACGCGCAACCCTTGCCGGTTGTTGAGAATGTGGTTGAGCAGCGTCGTCTTGCCCGCACCCAGAAAGCCGGAAAGCACGGTGACGGGCAACCGTGTCCGTTTTTGTTGTTTGTTCCCTCTTCGCCAGATTGACATCCGACTCTATCCTTTCTGCTGTACCCCTCTCTCGGGTGTAATTGAGATAAAATCTCAATTACACCCGAGAAAAAGGAAAATCGTTGCAACGCCATCAGAATGCTGCTTTGATTGTCCATCTTTGCGGAAGGCGCCATCGCCCTCCGCAAAGATGGACGAGACGAGTGAATCGATCCGGATTGCTGCTTACCGCAGCGCCTCAACGATGATCTGCACGTTGGTGCGGATCATGCCCAGATATTCCTCGGCGTCGGAGCCAGCCGGCCCAAGCCCATGCGTGTGGAGCGGCGGCGCCACCGTGACGCCTGTCTCCTGCGCAATGCGCTCCATCAGCGCCGGATTGCCCACACTCTCCACGAAGATGGCCGGCACGCCGGAGGAGCGTATCTCCTCGATCAGCGCCGCGATCTGGCTCGCGCCCGGGTCGGCGGCTTCGGTCGTCACCGAACCCAACGCCGAACCGAGCAGTTCGAAGCCGTAGTCACGGACGAAATAGCCGAAGAGTTCGTGCGTCGTCACCAGTTTGCGCCGTTCCGCCGGAATCGTCTCGATTTCGGCGCGGATACCGGCGTCGAGCTGTTGCAGCTCTTCGACATAGGCGGTGGCATTGGCGGTGTAGAGTTCGGCGTTGGCGGGGTCGGCGGCGGCCAGCGCGGTGCGGATATTCCCGACCATCACGATGGCGTTGAGCGGCGACATCCACGTGTGCGGGTCGAACTCGCCATGAACATGGCCGTGATCCTCGGCGTGCGCCTCAGCTTCGGCGTGCGTGTGGCCAGCTTCTTCGTCGTGGTCGTGCATGTGCTCGTCGGCGTGGGGGTCGGCCCTATCATGTCCGTGGGCGTCAAACGCCAACGCATCTACACCATTGCTGGCCGCCACACGCGCCGCCTGCGAGCCGGAAGCGGCAAACAGGTCATCCAGCCAGGTCTCGAACTCGAGGCCATTCTCGAACACGATAGCCGCCTCAGCCAGCGCCACGGCGTCGCGCGGCGCTGGCTCGTAGACGTGCGGGTCGCCGTCGGCGCCGACCAGCACCGTCAGCTGCACCTTGTCGCCGGCGACCTGCTGCACCAGATCGCCCAGCACGCTGTAGGTCGCCACGGCCGTGAGTGGCCCGCCGCTGTCTGCAGGAGATGGCAGCGCCGTCGGCGTCACAGCAGTACAAGCGGACAAAACCAGGCTGAGAATCACCAGGATGCCGAGCCACTGCACCCGCAAACCAGGTCGCTTCATATACGTTCTCTTTTGTAGAATCTGCACATCTTTGTCCACTGGCGGCTGTTCGTCTGATGGATGTGCGCCCGTGTTGTCCACCACGCTGGGCGCACGGGCAGCGGTGATGAAGAAGAGGACGGCAGACAGTGAACCAGTACGTCGCTCATAAATGAGATTTTATCTCGTTTGTGGATGGCGTGCAAATGTAATTAAGAAAAAATCTCATTTAGGTCGGTGATTTTTGAGACAGAACCTGGCCGGTAGGCGTGTGGCCTTGGTTTGTGAACTGGTTGGGATCGCCAGAGCTGGCCTCCGACATTGCAATACCAGAATCTATACAAAGACCTGGAACTCAGCCAAGTGAGTTCCAGGTCTTTGTGGCTATTCAATTGTGTAGAGGGGAACTATTCAGCGCGATCTGGTGCCGTTGTTCCATAGGACGCGGGCAGCAGTTCGCCGAACAGAGTGAGGTAGACCATGCGGTAGACATCGCTGCTGTCGAACCGAGTGGAGAACTCGGAACGC
>JAPLGY010000111.1 GCA_026389955.1 Caldilinea sp.
GCCCGCCATGCTTTGCATCCGGTGCGTGCAGACCGTCTGCGGGTGGCACTGTTGGCGGTGGATGTGCAGAATACCTTCTGCATTCCTGGATTTGAACTTTTTGTTGCAGGGCGTTCGGGGTTGGGGGCCGTAGACGACAACCGGCGGCTGTGCGAGTTCATCTATCGAAATCTGGATCTGGTGACCCAGATCTTTCCGACCTTGGACACCCATCAGGCCGCTCAGATTTTTCATCCAGTTTTTTTTGTGGATGCGGCGGGCAACCATCCTGCGCCCCACACCCAGATTACCTTGCAGGATCTGGAGCAAGGAATGTGGCGATTCAACGAATCGCTGAGCACGACGCTGGGGGTAGAGGCGGGGTATGTGCAGGAATATTTGCTGCACTATGCTCGACGGCTCGGGCGCTCTGGACATTATGCGTTGACTGTCTGGCCCTATCATGCGATGCTGGGCAGCATTGGCCACGCGTTGGTGCCGGCGTTCGAAGAGGCGCTTTTTTTCCATGGGATTGCCCGCCACAGCCAGCCGGAGTTCCAAGTGAAGGGCAGCGCAGTATTGACCGAGAATTACTCGGCGATCGGTCCTGAGGTGGAGACTGATATGGGAGGTCGGCCGGTTGGCTGGGTCAATCAGGCCCTGCTGGACAAACTGCGCAGTTTTGATGCTTTGTTGATCGCCGGTCAGGCCAAAAGTCATTGTGTGGCCTGGACTGTGCAGGACTTGCTTGACGCCTATCTGGAGCACGACCCGGCCTTGCTGGCGCGTTGTTTTTTATTGGAAGACTGTACATCGCCGGTGGTGGTGCCGGGGGTGGTTGACTACACGGATACGGCAGACGCCGCCTTTGCACGGTTTGCAGAAGCTGGGATGCGGCGTGTGCGGGCGAGCGACCCAATCGAAGAATGGCTGCCTGGGGCAGTCTGACTGGGGCAGTCACCCGAAGAGGGGGCCGATACGTTGTGCCCCCCCCTCTTCGGGTGACTGCCGCGGCGGGGTGAGGTCTTTCAGCCGGTAGCAGGGATCAAGAGCCCATAGTTTCCATCCCGCCGGCGGTAGATGACGTTGACGCCGTTGGTCTGCGGGTTGAAAAAGACGTAGAAATCATGGCCGAGCAGCTCCATCTGTTCGAGTGCTTCTTCCTCTCCCATGGGTTCGACCAAGAACTGTTTACGGCGGATGATGTAGCCAGGTTCTTCTGTTTCGCTGGGTTCGGTGCTGGGGAGCTCGAACATGGGTTCCAGGTCGCGTGCCCCGGCATGTGCTGCGCGGCGTTTGTTCTCGAAACGCCGCCCTTTGAAGCGCCGGATCTGGCTGGAGATCTTGTCGATCGTGGCATCGACCGAAGCAAAGATATCGCTGGTGGCTTCTTCGGCGCGCAGGATTTGGCCATTGGCCCAGATGGTGATCTGGGCAGTGAAGCGATCGTCTGCAGAGCGGGTCATGTTCTGGTTGAGATCGGCACGTATCTCACTGATCTGGGGCAGATAGCGTTCGAGGCGATCCACTTTTTTGGAGACATACTCACGCATGTACTCCGTTATCTCAAGATTACGACCGTTGACCATTACTTTCATGGTCTTGCTCCTTTCTGCGTGTGTCTCAGTGGATGGATTGGGGGGGACAGGCAATCTGTGCTGGATGGAGTCATTCGACAGCTGACCTGTGGATCGATATCAAAAATTATTTTGAATGACTCATCCATACTTTCATTGTACTGGGAGAGGAGAGGCTTGTCAATCAGTCTTCTGGCCAGTCTTCTGGCCAGTTATTTGCTGGCCAGAAGTTTTTTGACGGTGGCCACGGTCCAGTCGACCTGTTCGGCGTCGATCTGGTAGTGGGTGACGGCGCGCAGCTGGTTGGGTCCAGTGGGATTGATCCGAATTTCTGTCGTCGCCAGCGCCTGGGAGAGACGGGCTGCATCCCAGCCAGGCTGGGTGACCTTGAAATAGACGATATTGGTCTGAATCCGGGTTGGGTCCAACTCAATGCCGTCAAGGGCAGCCAGGCCGTCGGCCAGCTGGCGGGCATGGCGGTGGTCTTCGGTCAGCCGGTCGACCATCTCTTCGAGGGCGACGAGCGCGGCGGCGGCCAGCACGCCGGCCTGGCGTGTCCCTCCACCGAGTTGTTTGCGCATGCGGCGAGCCCGGCGGATGAATGGTTGTGAGCCGGCGACAGCCGAGCCAACCGGCGCGGCCAGCCCTTTGCTGAAGCAGACGCTGACGCTGTCGGCAGCGGCGACGAGCCGGGCGGGGGGCAGCCCCAGCGCTTGCGCGGCATTCCAGAGCCGGGCACCGTCGACGTGCAGCGCAAGGTTGTGGGTGTGCGCCAATTGGCCGACGGCATCGACATAGTCAGGGGAGAGCACGCTGCCGCCACAGCGATTGTGGGTGTTTTCCAGCGCAATCAGGCGTGTGGCCGGGTAGTGTTCGTTGTCGCTGCGGATGGCTTTGGCGATCCGGTCGAGGTCGATGGTCCCGTCGGGTTGGTTGGGCAGAATATGGGGGTGGACGCCGCCGACCGCTGAACTTCCTCCTTGTTCGTAGTGAAAGATATGTGCCTGGTCACCCAGGATCAGCTCGTCTCCGCGGCCGCAGTGGCTGAGCACGGAGACCAGGTTGCCCATGGTGCCGCTGGAGACAAAGAGGGCTGCCTCTTTGCCGAGCCGTTGGGCGACGAGCATTTCCAGCCGATTGACGGTCGGGTCTTCGCCGTAGACGTCGTCTCCGACGACGGCGTCTGCCATGGCCTGGCGCATGGCCGGGGTGGGGGTGGTCACGGTATCGCTGCGCAGATCGATGGGGCTGTTCATTGGTTTTGTCCTGTCAGAAAACGTTCGATAGCGGCAAACAGCCGGTCCAGGTCGCTCTCCTGCACTTCGCCCATGTGTGCGATGCGGAAGGCTTTGTCCTTGTAGTCGCCGTACCCGTTGGAGATTTCCATCTCCTGGCGGGCCAGAGCGGCATTGAGCGCGTTGACGCTGATGGCGCGTGTATTGGCGACTGTGGTGACGGTGTGTGAGCGGTAGCCGGCTTCGGCCATCAGCTCGAAGCCATTGGCCAGAGCCCAGCGCTGGGTGCGGTCGGCCAGCCTGGCATGGCGCGCAAAGCGCTGTTCGATGCCTTCGTCCAGGATGCGGTCGAGCTGTACGGCCAGGCTACGCATCAGCGAAATGGCTGGGGTGGCCGGGGTTGTCTGCTGTTGGCGTGACTTTTCCAGCCGTAGGAAGTCAAAATACCAGCCCCGCCCGGAGACTGAGCGGGCACGTTGGAGTGCACGGTCGCTGACTGCGCAGAAGGCCAGCCCGGGCGGCAGCGCCAGCGCTTTTTGGGAGGAGGTGAGCACGACATCGAGTCCCCAGGCGTCGGTGGCCAACCGCGCGCCGCCGAAAGAAGAGACTGCATCGACCAGCACCAGCGTTTCGGGGCTGATCGAGCGCACTGCGTCGGCAATTTCCTGGACGGGGCTCATCACACCTGTGCTGGTCTCGTTGTGCACCACGGCAACCGCGTCAACAGGTCCTGTGGTGAGCGCTGTCTGCAAAGCAGCGGCGACCTGCTCAGGTTTGACGGCGGTATTCCAGGGGATGTCGGCGCGCACGACCTGTTTGTCGCAGCTGACGGCCACATCGTGCCAGCGCTGGCTGAAGGCGCCGTTGACCAAGCTGAGT
>JAPLGY010000424.1 GCA_026389955.1 Caldilinea sp.
CGGGCTCCAAGAAAAGTAAAAGGGAGGGAACGGCACCGGCACTGCGCGGCGGTCGCTGCCGTCAAAGCGGCTCACTTCCACTGCACTGCGACGCCCCCCCTCCAGCCGCGCCCAGGCAATCTGTTCGCCGTCAGGTGCCCAGACCGGCTGCAGATACTGCCGTTGACGGGAGGCATCTGTGGTCAGGGCAAAACGCTGGCCGCTGGCCGCATCCACCAAAAAAAGGTTTCCGTCCAGCCCGGTGACCAACAGCTGATTGTACGCGTCGGCGGGCCGCTGCGCAGCTGTCAGCGCCAGACGTGTCTGTGCCAGAAGCCTCTCGGTCAGGCCGTCTATGCTGCCGCCAGAACAACCTGCCAATCCCAAAAGCAACGCCAACCCAGGAAGTAGTCGTCTCCACATGAGGTCCTCCAGACGCCCATACAACGCCACAGCGATTCTTCCCAGTATATGCAAGAATCGTCGCTGCTCCGCAGCACAGCTTACAAAGGAGACAGACTGCTGTCGACCTCTACGCCCGGGCCGAGGGCAGGCGCAGCAGCACGGTGATTTCGCTGCGGTTGTGGAACAGCTGGCGGGCACCCTCCACCCGATAAGCACGGCGCAGAATGGCCAGCGCCTCTTCGATCATCGGTGCACGCTCCTGCTCGGGCAGCTTGAGCGTCATCAGAGCCCACCCGTGCGGATAGAGAAAGCGGGCGTAGGCCACCATCAGCCGGGCCGAGTCGCGTGCGTCCATGCGCATGTCGTTGACGATCAGGTCAAAGCGATCCGGGCCTTCCTCCAGATAGTGTTCGGCGGTGATGTGCAGGTGGCGGATGCCTCGGTCGTTGGCCAGGCGAGGGTCCAGTTCGCCCGGGTCCACCGCAGTGACATACTGATCCCGCTGGCGCAACAGACGCGTCCAGCCGCCTGGGGCTGCACCCAGGTCGAGGGCGACCCCGCGGGCGGGCAGTTCCAGCCCAAACACTTCGATGGCCTCCAACAACTTGAATTCAGAGCGGCTGACCTGCCCTTCCTCACGGGCGAAACGGCGCATCCCACCGGCCCAGTTCGACAGGTTGTCGGCGGCCAGCGAGAGCCCAGCCAGTGCCGCCGGGCGCCCCTTGCCCAACTTGAAGCCGCCCGCCACCCATGCCGGGGCGGGCTGCCAGCTCGACAGCCGGCCGCAAAGCACCGAGACAATCTGTTCGGGCGAACGCACATCCAGCAGCGGGCCCGCTTCCCCCGCCAACGCTGCAGAGAGAGTCGTGTTGATGTCGAACGGTTTGTACGGCAGATCCACGCACAGCCGCGTCTGCACCGAAAACCGTCTGCCCGCTTCCAGCGGCGGCAGCAGCGGCGGCAGCGTCCGGGCCAGAAAGGCCGGGTCTCCCGCATGCCCGCCCAGCGGCACAATCACCTGCACCGGTGCCAGATGGCGCACGAAGACCGGCGGAGCCTGGCGCCAGAGCAGCGCCAGCTCTGCCCAGGGGCGCCCCAGATCGGCGAGCAACACCCCTTCCCCAGGATGGTCGAGCAGCTGCGCCGCAGGGCAGGCCGCCAACAGTTCGGCACGAGCCAGCTCGGCAGACCCGGCATCGCAGGAAAACAGCACCAACGTCGACGGGCTCATCGGCCCTCCTCTCCACTCAAGGCGGAACGCAGCTGAGCAGCCAGCTCAAGCGCGCGCTCGGCCGCATCCCCGGTGTGGCTGCTGGCATCCAGCAGCGCAGGCAGCGCATCCGCAGCCACCAGACGGACAACGCGCGGGTCGCCGGCCAGCAGTTCCGCCAACGGATTGGCCCGGCCAGCCTGAAGAGCGGCCCACGCCGCCAGGCTCTGTTCACGGATCGCCGCGTGCAGTTCCTGGCGGTCGCCGCCAGCCTGAACCCCGGCCATCAAGACCCGCTCGGTCGCCGCAAAAAGACCGTAGTCGCGCAAATTGCGTTGGATCGGGCCGGGCCAGAACTGCAGGCCCTCCACCAGCGGCAAGGCCCGCATCACAACCTCCTCTGTGAGCAAAAATGCCTCCGGCAACAGCAGCCGCCGGTTGGCCGAATCGTCGAGCGTCCGTTCCAACAGGCTGTTGGCAGCGTTGTCCCACGCCACGCGCGGCAGGGCCGCCACCAGCCGGGTGAGGCTGTCGATATTTTCCGCCACAATCGGGTTGCGCTTGAAGGGCATGGCGCTCGAGCCGACCTGGCGCGCCCCAAACGGCTCGCTCCACTCCCCAAAAGGCGGGCTCTGCAACAGCCGCAGATCCAAAGCAAACTTGTGCAGCGTGCCACACAGCCCGGCCAGGGCGTTGAGCACCAGCCAATCCTGCTTGCGCGGGTACGTCTGGGTGGCGACCGGAAAGGCTTCCACCCCCAGCTGCGCCATCACCGCCGCCTCCAACTGGCGGGCACTCCACCCCGTTCCCGCCAACAGCTGCACATAGCTGGCACTGACCCCCACCGCGCCTTTGAGCCCTTTGCCGCGCACCGCAGAACGCACCCTGCGCAGCTCAGCCAGGTCGGCCAGCAGATCCTGCCCATACTGCGCCAGCCGGTAGCCGACCGTCGTCGGTTCCGCTGGCTGCAGATGGGTGAAGGCGATCGTCACGGTCTGCGCCTCGGCTTCGATACGCCCCGCCAACGCCGCCAGCAGCCGCTCCACCCCGACCAGCAGCTGGTCGAGCCCCGCACGCAGCCGCAGCGCATCGACATTGTCAAGCACATCCATCGACGTCGCCCCCAGATGGAGGATGGGGCCACCGACCGGGCACTGCGCCGCATACACCGTGATCTCTGCCATCAGGTCATGGCGAATCTCCCGTTCGACCGCCTCCGCAGCGGGGATGTCGATCTCGGTTTCGTGGGCGCGCAGGTCAGCTACCTGTTCAGAAGTGACCAACCCAGCCTGCCGCTGGGCTTCTGCCAACGCCACCCAAAAACGACGCAGCAGCCGGCGTTTGTGCGCCTCGCTCCAAAGCTGCCGCATCGCAGCACTGCCGTAGCGCCAGGTCAGCGGCGACAGGTAGGTCTCATGGTCAAACATCGATCCTCGTCTCTTTTACCAGAACCCATCGTCCTGGTTGTAGCCAAACTCCTCGCAGATCGCCGCAACCGCCTCGGTGACCAGCCCGTGCAAAACCCCATTGGTCGCCACCACCCCGTTGTGGGCCCGCACATCGCGGCGGTTGTAGCGCAGCGGGTTGCCCCAACAGTCCGAAATCTGCCCGCCCGCCGCCTCGAGCACCGCATGGGGCGCACACAAGTCCCATTCCTTGCAACCCGGGCTGGGATGGATGTACAGATCGGCCAGCTGGCGCGCGATCAGCCCGACTTTGAGCCCCACGCTGCCCGACACGCGCTCGCGCGTGATGTTCAGCTGGGCACGAATCCGGTCGACGATCTGCTGTCGATGGCTGCGGCTGCTGACCATGATCATGTTGCGCAGCTCTCCACACTCGCTGACCTTCAGCTCGATCCGTTCCCCATCTTCGTACAGAAAGGCACCCAGCCCCGCCGCTCCGGCATAGAGCAGCCCGGTGGCCGGCTGCTGGACCACCCCCAACACCGCCCGCCCTTCCACAGCCAACCCGATCATGATCGAAAATTCACCGTTGCGGGCAATAAACTCCTTGGTGCCATCCAAAGGATCCACGATCCAGACGCGCGATTTTTGCAGCCGCACGAAATCGTCCTTCGACTCCTCTGAAAGAATCCCATCTTCAGGGAAGACAGCCCCGATCCGGGCCACGATGTGCTGGTTGGCGCTCCGATCCGCCTCAGTCACGGGTTCGTCGTCTGACTTGTAGCGTACTTCAGAAGAGCCAACATAAAAGGTGTTGACAATGGTCGCCGCTTCGCGCGCCAGCCTGGACGCAAATGCCAACTCTTTGGTCAGATCCAGTGTTTCAATGTGCGCTTTCATCATCTCCAGGTCGTCTCACTATCTGTCTGCATACTCACAGGTGGCTGACCCACCCCCGATTTTGGCTTCGGTGCGATACTGTACTCAAAACTCTGCTGTCGTGCAAAGTCTGGCTCTCGCTGAATACACAGTTTGCCCGGCACAGGCTACTCAGCAGGGGTACTGGCACACCGCACCCCCAACCAGCTGGCCACCGTCTGGGCAGCCAGCGATTCAACAGCAGTGGTGCGCAGTGCGCCAGGCTCGCTGACAAACGAGCCGCCGCGCACCAGATAATGGGTGACCCCCTCCACAAGGAGCGGCGTGCTGGTCCACTCTGCCACATTGCCCGCCAGATCGCTGATACCCAGCGGGCTGTCGCCCGCCGGCTGGTAGGAGCCCACCTGAACAGTATCGCCAATGTTGGCCAACACCGAGTTGGCACGCTGCACCACAAATTCATCGCCCCACGGAAAACGGTACATGCGCCGGCTGGCCGGCGCATAGGCAGCAGCCACTTCCCATTCCGCCGCAGTCGGCAGCCGTTTGCCCTGAAACCCACAGAAACGCTCAGCACTGTTGTGGTCGATATGCACCATCGGAAACTCGGCAAAGGCCAGATCGAGCAGATAGCGAGCGCGCGTGGCGCTGGCCGGTGTCGCTGGCCAGGGACAAACTCCGCGCTCGTAGCAGAGACGGTATTGCCCGACCGTCGCCTCGTACCGGTCGATGACAAAGGCGTTCAGCTCGACCGTCTTGGGTCCGGCGTCGGGCGCCACATGCACCGTGTAGCTGCCTGCCGGCACGGCGACGGTCGCCACCGGGCGCTGGCGCTGTCCTCCCCAAAAAATACCGGCGCTGACTGCAAGAAACACAATCCCCAGCAGAACAAACCAGAGCCCTCCCTGGCTCGACGGCCGCACAGAGATGGGCGGATGGGCAACAGCAGAGCGCGGGGCAGGGTGCGGGGCGGCCGCAAGCTGGGCCAGCAAGGCCAGCGCCGGCTCGGCCCGCAGCCGCTGGCCGGGCTCGCACTGGCGCAACCGTTCTACCAGCGCAGGTCTCCATTCACGGCTGTTCTCGTCACCTTGGAGCAGCGGCTGCATCCCCTCCAGCGGCAGGGACCCATCGCACACCGCCTCCGCCAGCACCACGGCCGTGCGCTCCGGGTCGGTCTGGAAACGCAGAGCGGTCAGCATGCCCCGCCGGTGGGCCAAAGCGGCCCGCAGCAGAAGGGTCCGCTGGCTTTCTTCCAGTTCATGGCCAGCCTGCAGGACAATCAACCCCTCGCGCAGCAGCTGGCTGTCTGGCAGCAGCGCGCTGCGCCACCAGCGGTCCAGCGCCTGGTCGAGCGCACGGCGGGCCGAGACCGCACGCGCGTCGGGTGGCAAGGCTGTCGGGCTGGGGGACGGCGGGCGCTCTCTGGCCAGGCGCTCTCCGAGCGGGCGAAAACGATCGAGCTCCTCCTCGACCTCCCAGGGTTCTTCTGCCGACGATCTGCCGGGCTGGGCTGCGGCCCGCCGCGTGCTCTTTGCATCCATGCAAGCTATTGTAGCCGGTTCAGCCTCCATCTGCCAACACGTCTGTGCACAAGCCACGCACATCGGTGGCTTTGACAGGCTCAGCCACCGGGAGAACACCGCCGCCTGAGAGGCCACAAGTTCCAGAAGGCCCCTCGGCAACACGTCCGGTCTCTGCCGTCACCCGGACGCGGTGTGGCAGCCCTCGCTGTGTACCCTGCGAAGCCCTGCGCTGCACCGGGTGTACTTCAAGTTGGGGGCAGTCGGGGGATAAAGCACGACAAGCACCCAAGACACGACACGCTCTTTTGGAGCCCCGACCGTGAGGGAGGGGGAATCCCCAAGCACGACTGACGCAGTATAGACACCAAAGTCTCATAGGCAGGCGGCCACTTCGCCCGCCACTCACGCAGCGGCAGCGCATGCTCAAACGCACCCGGTCGCTCAAGCAGCAGCGCCAGATAATGGAGCGGATCCAGAATGCCCTGCTGGCGCGCATAGCTGCGCGGGTGCGTGGCAATCAGCTGGTTGTCGGCCAGCACTTCGATGATGAATGGATAGGTGCGCAGCGTGAGATGTTTGCGAGCTTTGTCGGCGGGCACGGAATATCAGTTTGTCTCGAAGGTGACCTGGCCGTACCCGTTCAGGGTGACTTCCCGGCTCACACAGCATGCAAATGGATGCGCTGGCAGCGGGTGC
>JAPLGY010000206.1 GCA_026389955.1 Caldilinea sp.
AAAGGCCAGCCCGGTGGCGGCCGGGTAGGCGGCGTCGATACAGGCAAGCAGGCGGCGATGACCAGCCCCGGGTCGCCCCCGAGCCCGAACAGGGGGGCCAGCAGGGGGGCCAGCACCCACAAAATTCCCGCCAGCGCAGCCAGCCCCAGGAGGAGAAACGCTCTGGAAAGTTGGTGCAGTGCATTGTGCCGCATCGTCTTCAGCCCGCAGCGCCGGCTGGCCAGAGATCTGCGGCGGCCTGGCTGGCAAAGGTCGCCAGGTCGATGTTGGAGCCGCAGACCATCACCCCGACGCGCTGGCCAGCCAGCACGTCACGCAGCGGCTCGCAGAGTGCAGCGGTCGCTGCCGCGCCGGCCGGTTCGACTGCCAGCTTCAGCTCTTCAAAAAGCAGCCGCATGGCACGCTGCAGGGCGCCCTCCTCGACCCGCACCAGATCGTCGACAAAGCGTCGGCAGAGCGCAAAGCTGTAGGGCAGCGCGTACGGAGCCCCCAGGCTGTCGGCGATGGTGCGCACCTTGTCGATCGCACAGGGGGTGCCGCTCTGAAAGCTGCGGTACATCGAATCGGCGCCAAAGGGTTCCACCCCAATCACCCGGCAGGCGGGCTGCAGCTGCTTGAAGGCGCAGGCCATCCCCGCACACAGCCCGCCGCCGCCGATCGGGATGAGGACGGCGTCCAACGCAGGGACCTGGCTGGCAAATTCCAGGCCAGCGGTCGCCGTGCCGAGTGCAGTCAGCGGCCCCTCAAACGGGTGGACGAAGACGCGTCCCTCTTCCTCCTGGATCTGCTGGGCCCGAGCGAAGGCCTGCTGCACGTCGTCTGCCAGCTCGACCGCAGCCCCATAGGCCCGACAGCGTTCGACCCGAAAGCGATTGGCGCTTTTGGGCATGACGACCTTGGCGGTCGTGCCGAGCAGACGCGCTGAAAACGCCACGGCAATGGCATGGTTGCCGGCGCTGACCGCCGTCACCCCGCGCGCCCGCTCGTCTGCTGCCAGGTCAAGCATCACGGTCAGCGCCCCGCGCGGCTTGAACGACCCGGTATGTTGAAAGAGCTCCAGCTTGAAAAAGATCTGCGTGGACGCCCCGACGAGCGTATCCAAGGCCTGCCAGACCGGGGTTTCGCGCACCAGGTCGCCCAACCGGCTTCGATTGTTGCGGATTTCGTCGAGAGATGGGTAGTCCAAAAGGGTGTCCTCAGCTGGAGAAAGCACGTACAATTTCTCTGTAGTATATCTGAACTCTGTTCTGTGCCGAAATGGGGTGGCTGTCAAGATTGGCCTGCCTGGGCCCGGGCGAAGGTTGCTGCAAAGGGCTGTTTCGTAGAGAATGGAGGACGATGGATGCGTTTTTGAGTTTTCATGCGCCGGGCTTCTGGGGCGTGCTGGCGTTGTTGACGGGGATGGTGGTCTTTGGGCTGCGCCCTTTGGTGCCGCACCCGGCGCGCGCGCCGTTGGTCCACGCCTACTGGGTGCTGCTGCCGTTTTGTGCGCTGGTGTTGGGGGGGGTCTCTCCCCGGTGGATGGGGCTTTTTTACATGGACTGGGAGACGAGCTTGCGGCTGGGCAGCAGCTATCTGCTGGTCATCGCAGCCTTGGCCGCCACAGCCAGACTCTTCTGGGGGCCTGCGGGAGAAGGCGCGGCCCCTGCCCCCCTCCGCTCTGTGGTCAGCCTGGCGGCGGCCGTCGGCACTGTGGGGGCAGAAGAGTTTTTTTGGGGGTTTTTGCGCAGCCTCTTGACCGAACTGCTGCTCCGGCAGGGGATGGAAGCCTCAGCGTACTGGGCGCTCTGGCTGGCTGCGCTGCTGGCGCTCCCTGCTCTCTGGCTCGTCAGGACGAAACCCAGCCCTACGATCACGGCCAACAGCGCCAGCGAGATCACCATCAGGTGGCGCAGATCCCGGATCACGAACCCATATTCGTTCTTCCAGTCGACCTCATGGGAGGAACGCTGGGGGCCTGCCGGGTCAGCGGGCTCGGGCAGCACGTTGCTTTGCAGCAAATTCTGTTCGCTCTGTTTATAGAGCTGGCTGTAGTTGGTTGGATTGGCTGCGCTGCGGCCCTTGGCCTGGCGCACGGTTCGATGGCTGGGCATGTCAACACCTGCTGGAATGGCTCGGACAAAATTTTTGAACTGCTTCCCATTATCTACCGAGCGGCTCTTCTGTGCAAACTGTCAGGAAGGGTGGGGCAGCATTGCAGCGGCAGGGGGGCTTACCCTTTGACTGCCCCCAACGTCAGGCCGCGGATGATATAGCGCTGCGCCAGCAGGGCAAAGATGATCGGCGGCAGCATGGTGAGCAGCACGCGTACCCCGACATACCAGAACTGCACCCCGCGTGTGTGTTCGGCCCCGGCGATGATCACCGGCATGGGAATGGCGGATTTGGTGGTCAGCGAAAGTGCCAGCAAAAATTCGTTCCAGCTGAACGCCATGCAGATAATCCAGGTAGCCACCAGTCCGGGCAGCAGCAGCGGCAGCACGACCTGGAGGAAGCCTTGAAAAACGGTGGCGCCATCCACATAGGCGGCTTCTTCCAGCTCCTTCGGCAGCTCCCGGATCATCTGGCTGAGAATGATCACGGGAAAGGGCAGTGTGAAGGTGGCGTTGAGCAGCATCAGCGCGAACACATTGTCGAGCAGCTGCAGTTGGCGCATGATCAGAAAGAAGGGGATGACGACCACGACCGGGGGCAGGATGCGCTGTGAAATAAACCAGGTGGTGAGATTGGCGTTGCCCTGTTTGCCAAAGCGAAAGCGGGCCAGCGCGTACGCGGCCGTGGTGCCCAACAGGACGGACAACGTTGCCGCACCCAGCGAAATCACCGTGCTGTTGAGCAGCGCATGGCGGGTTTCCAGGATGGAGAGTTCGGCAATCCAGTGTTCGAGTGTCGGTTGGAACTGCCAAAAGGGCACCCAGGCCCCGGGGCGAAAGGTGTCGGCGGGTTGTTTGATCGAATTGACCAATGCCCAGTAGAACGGGAAGAGCACCCAGAGGAGAGCGAGGGCCATCACGCCGCCGGTCAGAATCAGCTGCACGGGTGAAGTTTTGCGCCGCATGGGTCAATTCCCCTCTTCTTGATAAACGGTGCGGAGTTGCCTGAAGATCAATGCGACGATCAGACTGACGATGAGCAACAGCAAAAACCCCTGGGCGGAGGCGTAGCCGCGCCGTCGACCTCAGCGGCTTCAAAGAGGTCTGCGGGCAGCCCTTGCAGCGCGGCCAGAGAGACCAGAAAGACGAACGGGGTCCATTGCCAGACATCGATCACCATGATGGCCACCGTGGCCCAGAACGGATTGGAGAGCCAGGGGACTGCGCCCCAGCCCAACGCGCCCAGCAGCGCGTTGATCGGCCCGTTGATTTCATAAAACAACGTGATGCCCAGATAGCCCATGGCGACCGGCGTGGCAAAAAGCGGGAGAACCATGAGCGCGCGCAGCACATTTTTGCCGCGCATCTCGCGATTGAGCAGCAGGGCCAGGGAAAAACCGAGCAGCATCTGGAGAGCCACGGTGATGGCCACAAAGACCAACGTCACCCGCAGCCCGTTGTGCAGGTTGTCGTCGGTGAAGAGGCGGATAAAATTGGTGCCCCCGACAAACTGGTTGATGCGTCCAAAACGAAAGCTGAAAAAGCTGGTGTAAAGCGCGTAGAGCAGGGGAAAGAGGGTAAAAACGACGATCCAGACCACTGCAGGCAAGATGAAAAAAAACTTTGTCCGGTCTGTTTTTCGCAGTGTGGGCGCCTCTGCTGCATTCATGCGGTGACTGCTTCCTTTGTTGTCCACAACGACAGCTCCAGGAGTTGTAGACGTTTCTGCCAGTGTTGCCCTGCACAGGAGCTGACAGCTTCTCCAGGC
>JAPLGY010000079.1 GCA_026389955.1 Caldilinea sp.
TCGGGCAGCCAGGTGTGGAAGGGAAAGAGGGGCGTCTTGACGGCAAACGCCAGGCTGAACGCCAGAAAGGCCCAGGTCTGCACTGCGATCGGCAGCGGTGTGTTCTGCAGCGCCACAATGTCAAAGGTGCCAGCCGAAAAATAGACGATCAACAGGGCGACCACCATCAGCGCCGAACCAGCAAAGGTGTACAGAAAAAATTTGACCGCCGCATAGACCCGATTCTGCCCGCCCCATTCGCCGATCAGAAAGTACATGGGGATCAGGCTGGCCTCAAAAAAGACAAAAAAGAGCACCAGGTCGAGCGACAAAAAGACGCCGAGCATCGCCGTTTCGAGCAGCAGCATCAGCGCCATGTAGGCGCCGACCCGCTTGTGCACATAAAGCATGCTGAAATAGACCGCGATCGGCATCAAGAAGGTCGTCAGCAGCACCAAAAAGAGGCTGATGCCGTCGACCCCCAACGCATAGCGAACGCCGAGCGGGGCAAACCAGACAGCCTCTTCGACAAACTGCATGCCCGCTTCCCCCTGCTGCCAGTTGGTCCACAGCAGCAGGCTGACCAAAAAGGTCCCCCCTGTCGTCGCCAGCGCCAGCCATTTTTTGGTGCCGTCGCTGGGCACCAGGGTCACGAGCACAGCCCCCACCAGGGGCAGAAATGTGATGACGGTGAGCAAGTACGGAATTGATAAGGCCATATGGCGAGTCCCCGCAAAAAATTGACCGTTGTCCTGGCTCCTGCGCTGCATCTGGCCAGCAGCGCCAAGAGGCCGAAGATTGGCTACCCAACAAACAAGAAATAGAAGAGCACAACGACCACCCCCAGAAAAATGCTGAACGCATAGGTGGGAATGGCACCGTTTTGCAGCTTGCGCACCGCCTCACCTGCGTCGCTGATCACCCCTCCGACACTGTTGACCGCCCCGTCGATCACCTTGGGGTCGAAGAAACGGGCAAACCAGCCCGAGATCCCCTGAATCGGGGAAACCACAAGCAGGCTGTAGAGCTCGTCGACATACCACCGGTGCTCGACCAGCGGCTGCAGCACAGCCAGCGGCTGCACCAGGCGCTCGACCCAGCCTTCTTTGGTCAGATAGCGGGCCCGGGCGATCAGAATGCCGAGCACCGCGATGACGACGCTCAACAAAATGCCGAGCAGCTCGACCACCAGAATCCAAAGGGGCGCCGTCATGACCCGTGGGCTCTCATGGACATGTTCGTACAGATGCTTGTCGCGCGGCTTGCCGTGGAAGGTGACAAAGAGTGCACGGAAGCTGTAGACGGCGGTCAGCAGGGCTGTGACCGCCCCCACCAGATAGAGCCCGATGTTTTTGTCCAGGGCAGCGACCAGGATGGCGTCCTTGGAGAAAAAGCCCGAAAGGAGCGGCACCCCCGCCAGCGCAGCGGTGCCGACCAGAAAGGTGCGGTAGGTGGCCGGCATCTTGTCCTTGAGCCCCCCCAGCCGCTTGAGGTCCAAAACCCCATGAGTGGCGTGCATCACGCTGCCGGCAGCCAAAAAGAGCAGCGCCTTGAAAAAGGCATGGGTGACCAGATGGAAGAGCGCTGCACCGTAGACCCCCATGCCGGCGGCGGCCAGCATAAAGCCAAGCTGCGAGACGGTCGAATAGGCCAGGATCTTTTTGAGGTCGGTCTGCACCAGGGCAATGGTGGCGGCCAGCAGCGCCGTCAGAACACCGATCCAGGCGGCCACATCGCCGGCAGCAGCCCCGACATGCCAGAGGAGATTGGTGCGGATGATCATGTAGATGCCCGCCGTGACCATCGTGGCGGCATGGATCAAGGCCGAGACCGGGGTCGGGCCGGCCATGGCGTCAGGCAGCCAGACATAGAGGGGAATCTGGGCGCTTTTGCCGGCAGCACCGAGCAGCAGCAGCAGACAGATCGCAGACGCCGTGGCCGGGGCCAGAGAATGCACCGCCTCGCCCAGCTCGCTGAAGATCAACGTGCCGACAGTCGACCAGAGCAGGATCATGGCCAGGATCATGCCAAAATCGCCGACTCGGTTGACAATAAAAGCCTTCTTGCCGCAGTCGGCGTACCAGCCGTACAGGTCATCCTTCTTGTCGAACCAAAAACCGATGAGCAGGAACGACGCCAGCCCCACCCCTTCCCAGCCCACGAACATGCCCACAAAATTGTTGCTCATGACGAGCGTGAGCATCGCCAGGATAAAAAAGTTCAAATAAAAGAAAAAGCGCTGGTAGCGCGGCTCGTGGTCCATGTAGCCGATCGAGTAGATGTGGATCAGCGCGCCGACCCCCGTGACGACCATCGCCATGATCACGCTCAAAGGGTCGATCAACACGGCCGCCGGCACATGAAACGACCCGATCCGCATCCAATCCCACCAGGTGACCGTGACGCTCCGTTCGGCCGCAGGCAGCCCGAGCAGCCCAAACCAGAGGGTGAGTGCCACCAGAAAGGAGCCTGCCACCGCCGCTGCCGCCAGCCAGCCGACAACCTTTTGAGAGAGCCGCTGGCCGACAAAGAGGATGAGCAGAGCCCCAAGGGCAGGAAAGGCAAACAACAGCCAGACAGAATCAAACATGGTCGTTCCTACCATTTCATGACGTTGACGTCGTCAATATTGGTGCTCTTAGACTGGTGATAGTGGGCGATCAGGATGGCCAGGCCGACCGCCACTTCTGCAGCCGCCACAGCCATGACCAGAAAGACAAAAACCTGGCCGTTGAGGTTGTCCCACTGGCGGGCAAAGGCGATGAGGGTGAGGTTGACACTGTTGAGCATCATCTCCACACACATGACAATGATCAGCGCGTTGCGCCGGCCAAGCACGCCAGCTGCCCCGATCACAAAAATGATGGCACTCAAGATCAAATAATAGCTGGTTGGAACCATCGTTTCTTCCCCAAAAACTCCACGGTGATCGACAAAATGGGAACAGACAGACGAGCCCGGACCTGCACGTCAGGCATCCTCCGCCTTTGTTCGGCGAGCCAACAAGAGCGCGCCGAGCAAAGCGACCAACAGCAGCACAGCCACCAATTCGACCAGCAGAATGTTTTGCGAGTAGAGGTGAAGGCCGAGCACGACAGGCACTCCTCCCTGGTTGGCATCTGGGTTCAGCGCCGCCGCAGGCATCCGCAGGACATTCCAGCCGATTCCAGCCAGCAGCGCAGCCCCCAGCCCCAGGCCAGCGTACGGCACCCAGCTGCGGTAGCTGGCGCGTGTGTCGAGCGGGGACGAGCCGATCAGCATGATCACAAACAAGATCAGGATCACAATGCCACCTGCGTAGACGATCACCTGCACCGCCGCCAGAAACTGGGCGTTGAGCGTGACGTAGAGGATGGCCAGCGTCGCAAAATGCACGAGCAGAAAAAGCGCACTGTGCACGGCCACCTTGCTGCTGACCACCCCGACGGCGCTCCCCACGCTCAGCGCGCCGACCAGGATAAAGAAAATCATTTCAAAGCTCATAAGC
Organism: Caldilinea sp.; assembly: GCA_026389955.1. The sequence continues at coordinate 3,467 of JAPLGY010000079.1, forward strand.
GACTCACCTAAAAAAAGAGCGCACAGGTTGGAGAGAGCAGCCGCTACTCGGGCCGGATCACCACATTCGGTTCACCCGGGTTGAGCAGTTCAGCCTTGGTCAGGATGAAATCGCGGCGGTTGTAATTCGCCATCGCGAAGTCGTGGCCCAGCACGATCGCTTCGGTCGGGCAGGCTTCTTCGCAGTCTCCACAGAAAATGCAGCGCAACAGGTTGACTTCGTAGACCTTGGCGTAGCGCT
>JAPLGY010000092.1 GCA_026389955.1 Caldilinea sp.
ATGCGGTCAAGAACAGGCCGCGCGGCGGCACTCGCCGCCCCATGGCCCACAGCACGACAGGCGAAGCCAGAACGGTGATCTGCCAGGTTGTGGCCACAACCCAGGCTGGCGCGTATGAGGCAGCAAAGGCAATGCCTGCATAAAAAATGCCGAACCCAAGTGTCCCAGCGACCAGCCAGAAGCGCCAGTGACGTAGAAACAGATGAAAGGTGGCCAGCAGCCGATGTCCGCGCCCAATCGCCAGCGGGCCAAGCACCAAAAAAAGGGTCATCCACAGATAGCGCAAGCTGGCTGTCCAGACCCAGTGGCCCCCTTCCAGGCTCATGGTGCGATTGAACAAAAAGGTGCTGCTGAAGAAGAGAGCTGCCAGCAAGCCAGCACCGAGTGTGTGTATCATAGGCAGTTCAGTCAAGGGGGGAGGCGGCCCTGTGGCGAGCAAGTACTGCCAGGCCGGAAAAGATCAGGCCGATCCCACACCAGGCGGCAAAGGTGAGCTGTTCGCCCAGCAGCAAGACACCCAAGGTCGCTGCGGTGAGTGGCTCTGCCAACGCCACAGTGACAGCTGCGGCCGGTGGCAGGGTCAGCAACCCGCGAATGTACAGCAGATACGCCAGTGCAGTGGCGACCAGGCCCAGGTGCAGCGCCACCAAGAGTCCTTGTGGCTGCTGCAGCCAGCGCAGATCTACAAAAAACAGAAATGGAGACAAAACCAGTGCGCCGCCACAGAAGGTCACGGCAGTGACGGCATCGGGGGGCTGGTGCTGCAGCAGTTTCTTGCTGGCCAACGTGTACAGCGTATAGGAGGCGCCAGCGCCAAGGGCAAACAGGATTCCCGGCAGATCGACGACCACGGCACTGCCCGCCCCGACCAACAAAAGACAGCCAGCGACGGAGAGGAGCGTCGACCAGAGCCAGAAGCGGGGCAGGCGGGCTCCCAGGAGGACATCTAGCAGGCCAGCCAGGATGGGCGCGCTGCTGATCGCCACCACTGTGCCTGTAGCGACCCCTGTGCGGGCGACGGCGGCAAAAAAGAAGAGCTGGTACCCTGCCAGGGTCACAATCGCAGTCCCAGTTGCTGCCAGCGGCCATCCCTGCCTGTGCAATTGGTGGCGGCTCAGCGCCAGCACCAGCAGAGCTGCCCCGCCGACCAGCAGACGCACAGCACCGACGGCGGGTGGAGTGGCTCCTGTCGGTGCAAAAGCCTGTGCTGTCCCCGTTGTGCCCCAGCCAATCGCTGCAGCCAGCACGTACCAAAATCCTTGCAAGTGCTTTTTATTCCTGTTCGTCTTTGGTGCCTGCAGAGAGACTGCTTTTACAGATCGTCTGTTTTTACTTTTACAGATTGTCTGTTTTTACTTTTACAGATTGTCTGCAGCATGGCCAAGAGTTGCCGTCGAGAAGCCAGAAACAGCATTGTATCGCCTGCCGATGGTTTTTCAAAGATCGTGGCGCCTCGGTATCGGGCGTCTGGTGCATTGGCCTCCATGCCAAGGGGGAGCCAGCCGTTCCCTGCCCATCCGAGAAGCCGAGAAGGTTGCTAATTGACAGAACGGTCGGATTTCCGTATAGTGATCACAGGAGCAAATCGACAAACGATGCATCAAAAAAGGAGACAGAGAGATGGGTGAGCGCGAAACGGGCATCGTGAAGTGGTTCAACGATGCCAAAGGCTTTGGCTTCATTGCCCGGGATCGGGGAGGAGCCGATGTGTTTGTGCACTATTCGGCAGTCACCAGTTCAGTTTTCAAGAGCCTGGCAGAAGGCGACAAAGTTGAATTTACCATCGAGCAGGGTGCAAAAGGACCTGCAGCAGCCAATGTCGTGAAGTTGGGCGGCGCAAGTCGATGAACGACAAAAACTTGACGGTTGCGGATGGAAAAGTTGTACGGATCGAATATACCCTTACCGTCGCTGGGGGCGAGGTGGTGGACAGCTCTGCGGAAGAAGGGCCGTTGGAATTCTTGCAGGGAGCCGGAGAAATCATCCCTGGCCTGGAAGCGGCGCTGTATGGGCTCGCCCTTGGTGAGCGCAAGCAAGTGGTGGTGACCCCAGATTTGGCGTATGGCGAGTACGACCCTGACAATGTTCAGATTGTCGACCTGGACTCTTTCGAAGAAGATGTCGAATTGGAGCCGGGAATGATGCTTGAGTTTTTTGACGAAGAAAACAATGAGACGATCGAGGGCTACGTCAGCGAAATCCAGTCCGACGGGGTGGTCATCGATTTTAATCATTGGCTGGCGGGCGAGACCCTGCACTTTGACGTCAAGGTCGTCGGTGTTCGCTCGGCTACCCCTGACGAGATCGAACATGGCCATTCACACAGCGGGGAACACGCAGCGTAGGGAAAAAAGTACTGGCCGGGATGTCTGCAGAAAAAAACCTGGCGCAGGTTGGACCTGAGTCGACTGGCGACTTGGGCGCAACATTGTCAGCCGCCGGTTGTAACCGGCGGCTGTTCAATCGGAGGGAGTGCCAGCCGGCCGGCATCTGGATGTTTCTGTGCGGAGATCGTCTATCGTTGACTTCAAGAGCAGGATCGGTTGATTTGCTGCGGCTTCAACGGCATTTTACCGGGAGTGCGGGGTCAACGATTACGCTTTTTTGAGAACTGGAAGCCCATTTTTGCTTTCTGACACGGTGTAGCCGACGGGTACCTCGCCCAGAACACCTTCTTTGACCTCTTTCGCAAAAAAATAAATCGTCTGTTCTTTGCCATTTTTGAGAACAGTCACGCGCTGGTGCAAGTAATATGTGTTGCCCTTTGAGTTGGTGTAGGAGTATGCATTCATGTAAAAGCTCCTTTATGACAAACTTTGTTGAAGTTAAATGATTTGCACAAGGTTGCGTCGGCAAACGCTTCTGGCGTGTCCGCAACGAGCAGTTCCTGGCCGTGGCGGACCCCGAGCCCTTCGACCCCCAGTGTCGTGCTGACGGTGGGGGCGGCGCAAGCCAGGGCTTCGAGCGCTTTGAAGCGGGTCCCTCCCCCGATGCGCATGGGGATCACGTACACTGCGGCTTGCTGGATAAAGGGGCGGGTATCGGGTACGGCCCCGGTGAGATCGATGGCGGGATGTGCGCGCAGGCTGTCCAGGCGTGGGTGGGGGTTGAGTCCAACCACCTGGAAACGGGCAGTCGGGCAATGTTGGAGAATGCGGGGCAGCACAGTGTTGGCAAACCAGAGCACTGCATCGACGTTGGGGCGGTAATCCATTTTGCCTGTGAAGACCAGAGTAGCTGGGGCATCTGTGCGACGCGGTGCTGGGGTATAGGCGGCCAGATCGATGCCGTTGGGGACCACGGCAACCGCTGTTTTTGTTCCCAGTGCATGCAAGGCAACCTGGTCTGCCCGGCTCACCGCAACGGTCAGGTCGGCGCTTTGCAGCGCTGCTGTTTCATAACGACGCAGCTTCCACCATTGCACCAGGCTGTAGGCGGCGGCTGGCCAGCGTTGTGGAAGGCGCAGATCGGTGAGTGCATTGCGTTGCTGGAGCAAATACTCGCAGTTGTGGTCGTCGAAGACCAAGATGGGCTGTTGTGGGTTTTGCTTGCGGCCAGCCACTGCCCTGGCGTACTGGACCACTTCCAGCCCTTCTGCCAGTACCAGATCGTAGCGGGTCTGTTGGCACCAGTCGTGGAGCAGTCTGTGCATGGCTGAGCTGTCCAGGCGGAGCCCCATGTCGGGCGTCAGCGTGCTCACGGTGGTGTGGAGGCGTTGGCTGGCGGTGCGTTTTGGCTGGGGCACGCTGGCGATCCGGCGGCAAATTGTGTGGAGCGGGCTGTCGTCGGCCAGGTGGTCGCCAGGGGCCAAAAAGGAGAGCAGGTCGACTGTGTAGATACTTGCCAGCCCCTGAAGCAGGTAATAATTGCGCAGCGTAGTGCCTTGTCTTGGGGGGAAGGGCAGTTGGGGTGTTAGGACAAGAAGGTTCACAGACGGCTTTCGGGAGGGGGGGGAGTTGGCTCGCGGGCAGCCGAGCGCGGAGCGTCTGCTGTTTTGCGATAGACATCCAGTGTGCGCAGCGCAGCACGTTCCCAACTGAAGATGCGGGCGCGCTGCAGACTTTTCTGGCTGAGTTCGGCATGCAAGTCTGGGTCTGCGAGCAGACGCTGCATGGCCACAGCGATCTCTTCGATATCGAGCGGATTGACCAGCAGCGCTGCGTCGCCGACCACTTCGGGCAGGCTGCTGACATTGCTGACGATTGTGGGTGTTCCACAGGCCATTGCTTCCAGCGGTGGCAGCCCAAACCCTTCGTAGTAGGCTGGATGGACAAGACAGCGGGCGGCCACATAGAGCCGATGCAGGTCTGCGTCTGGAACCCTGCCCAAAAAGCGCACAGACGTCTCGAGATTCAGGGTTTTGACCAGGTCCAAAATCTCGTCGTAGAGCCAGCCTTGGCCGCCGGCAATGGCCAGGACGACGTCGCTGACAGCGTATTTGCTGCGCAGATGGGCAAAGGCCTGCAGGAGTCCGCTGATATTTTTGCGTGGCTCGATGGTGCCCACGCTCAAGAAAAATTTTTCAGGCAGGTGGTAGCGGTCGCGGATGAATTGGGTTGTGGCGGTGGCGGTATGGGCAGGCAGCGGTGCAAAGATCGGATTGGCAGCTTCGTGGATGACAGTCACTTTGTCAGCCGGTGTGCCGAGCTGGGCAATCAGATCCTGGCGGGTGTACTCACTGGGCACAATGATATGGGCTGCATGAATGACAGCTCTGTCGATCTGTCCATAATAGGCGGCGCTTTCGGCGGTCAAGAAATGGGGATAATGCAGAAAGGCCAGGTCATGGACCGTGATCACGGAGGGGATTGGCGAATAGAGCGGGGGGATGAAATCGGTGCTGTGGAGCAGGTTGAGTCGAAAGCGCAGCAATTCCACTGCCATCATCATTTGTTCCAGCTGATGATGGACCGGTGAAAAGAGAGCAGCACGGCGAAAGTTGGCCTGCTGGATCAATGGAATCCGGTGCTTCCGGTGCTGGAAGACCACAAACTCATTTTCGGTGTCCAGACCAGCCAGCGCTTGCAGCAAATGCCCGGTATATCTGCTGATTCCGGCAGGCTGATAGTACATCAGCCGAGTGTCAACGCCAATACGCATACAGACCCAGTGGCGAGATAGGGGCAACAAGAACGCCCAGGCTACCAATCTGCCTGTGTATTAGCATTGTAGCAGTGGATTCAACCATCGGTCAAACCTGTCGCCGTTTGAGAGGGCTGTCAACCGTGCGTGGCTGGGCGGATCTGGGCTGGTTGGCGTTCTGTCTGGAGGGTGCTATACT
>JAPLGY010000737.1 GCA_026389955.1 Caldilinea sp.
CCACGATGAATCAGCACGAATCGACGTGCCTCCATCTTGGAGGATGGCTGTTGCCACTCCGGCAACACCCGTCAACATATTTCGGTGAAAAGCTCTCCCCACCCCTGCACCGCTCACCGCCTCAATCCCCGACGCCCCAAAAGCCCCTTGACAACCACCAACACCGCAAACGAGACGGCAACCAGCAAAAAAGCCAGCGTCACCGCAATGTCCAAATCCCGCTCGAACCCCAGATAGATGGCCAGCGGCATCGTCTGCGTGCGGCCAGGAAAGTTGCCGGCAAAGATGATCGTGGCACCAAATTCTCCCAGCGAACGTGCCCAGGCCATGACCGCACCCGCCAACAGCGCCGGCCAGGCCAACGCCACCGTCACATGCCGAAAAACCCCCCAGTCGCTGGCACCCTCCAAAGCGGCAGCCTGCTCCAGGTCAGGGTCGATCTCGGCAAAGCCGGCCACCGCCGCCGTGATGTAAAAAGGCGCCGCCACAAATATCTGGGCCAACACCACCGCCACCGGCGTAAAAACAATCTGCACCCCCGCCCCCTCCAAGAGAGGACCCAACAAGCCACGCCGGCCAAAGACCAACAGCAACGCCACCCCCGCCACCGCCGGCGGCAGCACCATCGGCAGCTCCACCAACGTTTCAACAAAAACCTGAAGACGGCCGGCTCGCCTGGCCAGCAGATAGGAGAGCGGCGTCCCCAACAGGACGACCAGCAAGGCCGCCGTCGAGCCGGTGCCCAGGCTGAGTGCCAACGCCTGCATCACCACCGGGCTGGCCAGATGGGCCCACAGCCCGGCATAGTCCAGCTTCAACCCCAATGCCAATAGCGGCAGCACCAGCAGCACCAACAACGGCCCCCCCGCCAGCAGCTCCCCCCACCCACGCCCTCTCTGCAACCGCACACCCCCCCCCTACTCCGCCAGACGCACAGGCAGCAACCCCGCATCCGCCAGGATCGCCTGCCCCTCTGGCCCCAGGACAAAGGCCACAAAACGGGCGGCCAGGTCGGGCTGCAGACTGTCCCCCACCGGCGCAATCGGATAGGACGCAACCACATTCAACGAATCCGGGATCGCCAACCGCCGCACCGAGTCGCGCACAGCCCCAACAACGTCCGACACATAGACGATGCCAGCATCCGCCTCCCCCAGCTGCACCTTGGCCAGCACCGCCCGCACGTTGTCCTCGTACGATACAACGTTCGCCAACACAGTGGGGCTGTAAACCGCCGTGTATTCGGGCAACGCACTCGCCTTGGCCAGAAAGTCCAGACTGTACTGACCCGCCGGCACCGCCGCATCCGCCAAAATCAGCTTGAGCCCGGGCAACGCCAAGTCCTGCAGCGAGTCGATCCCCGCCGGGTTGTCCGCCGGCAGCACCACCACCAGCCGATTGTTGGCAAAAAGCTGCACTTCACCAGCGGCAATCCGCCCCCCATCCACCACGGCCTGCATCTGCAGCGGGTTGGCAGAGGCAAATATATCCGCCGGCGCCCCACTGTTCAGCTGCTGCGCCAGCTGCTGAGAACCCGCAACACTCAACGTCACCCGAACCCCCGGCTCGCCCGCCGCAAAAGCAGCCCCCATCCTCTCAAACGCATCCGCCAATGAGGCAGCCGCAAAGACCACCAGCTCGCGATCCGGGGTAGCTGCTGGCTGGACTGCCGACAGAGTGCAGCCAGCCAACAGCACAGCCAGCAGCCACCCCCAAACCCCACCACAGAGCCACTTCATCCTCTCCCCCCTTCTTCCACCACAACAGCCGAGGCAAAC
>JAPLGY010000437.1 GCA_026389955.1 Caldilinea sp.
TCGCTTCTCCGCTCCTGGCATGCGCTGGTCACGGCAAGGCGCCGAAAACCTGCTGCCAGTTCGTGCCCCCTTCCTTAGCGGACGCTTTGACCAGATGGGGGACGCTGCCAAAAACCTGCCCCCATCGTGAAGCCCTCCCCAGACTTTGTCTGGACCTTGCCAACCCTGCACATTCATGTTAGACTGGTCGGGATTGACTGCTCAATCTCCGTCCTAACCACAGTAAGGAACGATCATGATGCAGCGTGCAGTAGATCTGCAACTGGAACCTGCCCTCAACCATTTTGACCTCGGTCACCGGCAAAAAGCGCTGAAGCGTCTGGTGGCAGAGCACCCAGCTGCGCCAGCGCCACAGGGCGTGGCCAATATGCACTGCCATACCTTCTTTTCATTCAACGCCTACGGCTACTCTCCGACCGCCCTGGCCTGGCTGGCTCGCCAACAAGGCATCGACCTGGTCGGAATGGTCGATTTTGATGTGTTGGATGCGGTCACCGAATTTCTGGAAGCCTGTGATTTGGTCGGTGTGCGCGGCAGCGCTGGAATCGAAACCCGCGTCTATGTGCCCGAATTTGCCGCGCGCGAGATCAATTCCCCCGGCGAGCCAGGCGTCCTGTACCACATGGCGATCGGGTTCACCGCGACCGCCGTTCCTGCGGCAGCCCAGGCAATCCTGGACGAACTGCGCAGCCAGTCAGCCGCACGCAACCGTGCGCTGCTTCAACGCGTCAACGCATACCTGCATCCGGTCGTCGTCGACTACGAAGCCGACGTTCTCCCACTCACACCCGCCGGCAACGCCACCGAACGGCACATCGTCGTCGCCTATATCCACGCAGCAGCCCGCCACTACAACCAGCCGGCCACCTTCTGGGCCAGCCGGCTGGAGCTCGACCCGGTTGCGGCCGAGAAAGCATTGCAAGACAGCGCCGGTTTTCAAAATCGGGTTCGCAGTAAACTGATGAAACGAGGCGGGCCAGGCTATATGCAGCCCGATGCAGGCACCTTTCCAGAAGCCAGCCGACTGCACGATCTGGCCCACCACTGTCGCGCTTTGCCCTGTGCAGCCTGGCTCGACGGCAGCTCGGAGGGAGAACAGTCGATGGAAGAGCTGCTCACCCTGCTCGTCGGCCAGGGAGTCGCAGCGCTCAATATCGTCCCCGAACGCAACTGGAACTTTGCCGACCCAGCCGTCGCTGCTGCCAAACAGGCCAAACTCTACGAAGTTGTGGCGTTGGCCAGGGCGCTTGACCTGCCCCTCAATATCGGCACCGAGATGAACAGTTTTGGCCAGCCCCTGGTCGACAACTTTGCAGCCCCAGCCCTCGCCCCTGTGCGCGAGGCCTTCCTGGACGGGGCCTATTTTATCTACGGCCACACACTGCTCGAACGCTGGCTGGCGCTGGGCTACCCAAGCGACTGGGCTGCCACCTACCTGCCCACCCGCGCCAGCCGCAACCGCTTCTATACGGCTGTTGGACGCCGTACGCCGCCAGGCGCCCCTGGCCGCAGCCGACTGGCCAGCCTCCACGCAGCGATGACACCCGCTGAAATTCTGCAAACCTTGGCGTAAACCCATCCTTGGGGGGCCTCCAGCCCAATCGCCCCCCACACCAGAAAACAGTTGAGAATATGAGCGACACCACTCTATCCAAACTCACCGACTACCGCCGCAGCGAACGACCGCTGGCCGCAGCCAATCGACTCTGGCCCCTCTACGGTGCCGGCTGGGACAATCTGGGCAAAGAGGGCGGCACACTGGAACTTCCCATCCCCCAGCCAGGCCCGGACGAGCTGCTGGTCCGCCACGACGCTGTGGGCATCTGCTTTTCAGACATCAAGGTGATCCGAGCCGGAGAAAAACACCCTCGCATCCACCGCAGCATGAAAGAACAGCCAGTCGTGCTCGGCCACGAAGTGGCACTGACCATCGTCGAAGCGGGCGAACATCTGCGGGCACAGTACAAACCCGGCGACCGGTTTATTGTGCAGGCCGACATCTATCTCGGCGGCAAAGCCTACGCCTACGGCTATGAGCTGCAAGGCGGCTTTTCTCGCTACAGCCTCGTGGACTGGCGAGTCCTCAACGGCGACCACGGCAACTATCTGGTGCCGGTCCAGCCCGAGGACGGCTACGCCGAGGTCGCACTCTGCGAGCCCTGGGCCTGCGTCGAAGCCTCCTACACTGTGCGCTACCGCACCCATTGGCTGCCCGGCGGCACAGTCTGGCTGGTCGGCGACGGACGGGGCGTCCATCTGGGCCAGGCAGCCGGTTGGCACCCTGCCAAGGTGGTGCTCGATGTGCAGGACGCAGCCTTTGCCGGCACAGTGCGCGCCTGGGCCGCCGCCAATGGCGTGGCCGTCCAGGAAGGAGACGACGGCTCCTCCCGCTACGACGATATTGTCGTGCTCGGCCACGACGCCGCCCTCTGCGAACGAGCCTTCCCACGCCTGGCCAACGGCGCCATTTTTAACCTCGTGCTCGACGCGCCGCTGGAACAGCCAGTCGCCGTCGACATCGGACGCATGCACTACGACCACCTGCTGGTCGCCGGCACCGACTCCCCCGACCTCTCTGCCGCCTACACACCAGTCCGCACACAGCTCAAAGAGGACGGCCGCTGCTGGATTCTGGGCGCCGCTGGTCCTATGGGGCAGATGCACCTGCTGCGTGCACTCTCAATGCCGGCCCGCCCAGCCAAGCTCGTCGCCACCAATCTGCACGCCGTACGCATGGCGTCGGTGCAGCGCCAGTTTGCCCGCCAGGCCGCTGCAAATGGGGTGGCCATCGCCTTCCTGTCGCGCGACCAGTTCGCCGACGAGACAACTTTTCTGGCCCAAAAATGGGCCGAATCCGACCAGCAGGGCTACGACGACGTGGTCATCATGGCCCCCTCGACCGAGGCCGTCCAGCAGGCAGCCGCTGTGGTGGCCGACGGTGCTGTCGTCAACGTGTTTGCAGGGCTGGCGCGCGGCACGTTGGTCGAGCTGGATTTGAACCCGGTGGCCGCACGCCAGGTGCGCTACACCGGAACCAGCGGCTCTTCGATCGAGGATCTGCGCCATATGCGCGACCTGGTCGAAAGCCGACAGCTGCCCACCAACCACTCGGTCGCCGCAGTCGCCGGGCTGGAAGGAGTTCGCGATGGACTGCATGCGGTCGCAGAGGGCCGCTTCGCCGGCAAAGTTGTCGTCTATCCCAATTTGAGCCACCCCTTGCCCCTGACCCCGCTGGCCGAACTGGACAAGGTGCTGCCCAGCGTCGCCGCCAGGCTGGACGCCGATGGGCTGTGGACGCGCGAGGCGGAAGACGAACTGCTGCGTCTGCTGCTCTAACTTCTCTGGCTGCGGCGCGTGCCCTGCAGTGCGCACGCCGCAGCCGACCCAAAGCTTGGGAGATCCACGATGCAACACTTGCTCGATCGCATGGCCCTGGTCACCGGCGGCGCACAGGGGCTGGGGGCAGCCCTCGCCCTGCGGCTGGCCGAAGAAGGCTGCGATGTCGCCATCGCCGACCTCAACCTCGACCAGACAACCGCCACTGCCCACACCATCGCCGCTGCCACAGGACGCCGCTGCCTGCCGCTGGCGGTAAATGTGGCCGACGAAAACCAGGTGCGCAGTATGGTCGAAAGCACAACGGCCGCGCTGGGCCGCCTCGACCTGCTGGTCGCCAACGCCGGCGTCGTCCGCTCAGGCCCTGTCGACGAGCTGAGCCTGGCTGACTGGCAGCGGGTGCTGGACGTCAACCTGACCGGCTATTTTCTGTGCGCCAAATATGCCGCCGCTGTGATGAAAACCCAACGCAGCGGCGCCATCATCCAGATCAACTCCAAGTCCGGCAAAAAGGGGAGCTTCAAAAACAGCGCCTATGCCGCCAGCAAATTCGGCGGCATCGGCCTGACCCAAAGCATCGCCCTCGAACTGGCCGAATATGGCGTGCGCGTCAACGCCGTCTGCCCAGGCAACCTGCTCGATTCCCCACTCTGGGTCGATTCCCTCTACAGCCAATACAGCAAACGGCTGGGCATCTCCCAAGAAGAAGTGCGCCAACGCTATATCGACCAGGTGCCCATGAAACGCGGCTGCACCTACGCCGATGTCGCCAACGTCGTCGTCTTTCTCGCTTCCGACCAGTCCAGCTACATGACCGGCCAGGCCATCAATGTGACCGGCGGACAAGAGATGCGCTGATGAGCTCTTTTGTCGGATTCGGCTTTGGCCCGATCCAGGCGGGCCTCTTTCTGGCTGAAGCAGCTTTGGCAGGCACCTTTGCCAGATTGGTCGTCGCCGAGGTGCTGCCAGATGTGGTCGCCGCCGTGCGCCAGACAGGCCACTTTACCGTCAATGTCGGGTACACCGACGCCATCCGCCCCCTCACCGTCGGCCCGGTCGAACTCTATATGCCCGCCGTTCCCGCCGACCGGGCTTGTCTGGTCGAAGCCGTGGCAGACGCTACCGAGCTGGCCACCGCACTGCCCGACGTCACAGTCTACACCGCCGGCGGCCCCGAAAGCGCAGCAGCCATCCTGGCCGATGGGCTCTTGCAAAAGCTGTCGAAGGGCGGCCCACCCGCCGTGGTCTACACCGCCGAAAATCATCCGCACGCCGCCGCTCTGCTGGCCGCCGCCGTCTCCGCCGCCCTGCCGGCCCCACAGCGCACAGCAGCCCTCCACGCTGTCCAGTTTCTGGATACGGTGATCGGCAAAATGAGCGGCAGCCCAGAGGAATGCAGCGACCTTCAACCGATCGCCCCAGGGCTGCGGCGTGCTTTTCTCGTCGAGTCGTTCAACCGCATCTATATCTCCCAAATCCAGCGCCCAGCCAACGACCCCGCCGGCTGGCAGCAGTTTGAACGGGCCATCCAGGTCTTTGTCGAACAGCCCGACCTGCTCCCCTTTGCCGAGGCCAAGCTCTACTGCCACAACGCCGGCCACGCGCTGGCCGCCTACCTGGCGCATGCGCTCGGCTATCAACGCATGGACGAGCTGCGCCAGCGCCCCGATCTGCTCGATTGGGTGCGAGGGGCAATGCGCGAAGAATCTGGCCCTGCGCTGCTGGCCCTCATCACCCAGGCCCAGCAAGCGTTTGCCAGCTGGCAGCAGCAAGGCCATCCTCCCCTGGCCGACCCCGACACACAGAAGAGGCACAAGGATGGGTGAACCAGCCACGCCCCCCACTGCCCGAAAACACAAAAGCGGCGTCGCACACACTTGCCCAACGAACGCACTGGCCGTCCCCTCCGGCCATTGTGCCAGACAAGCCCCGCCCGCTCTTTTCCTCCAATCCAGACCGAATACGTGTGACAGAGATCAAACGGAGCAGAAATCATGGGTGAAACCGCTAATTTCCTTGCCGCAGACCTGGGTGCCTCCAACGGCCGCGTCTTGCTGGGACGCTGGGACGGCCAACGCTTCGAAATCGAGGTGCTGCATCGTTTCGAGAACGGACCGACCCACGTGCTGGGCCGACTTTACTGGGATGTCCTTGCCCTGTGGCGTGAAGTCAAAAACGGGATGGCCCGCTATGCTGCCAGCCACCGCACCCCGCTGGCCGGCATCGGCATCGACACCTGGGGCGTCGACTATGGGTTGCTCGACGCTGCCGGTCGCCTGCTCGGCAACCCGGTCCATTATCGAGACAGCCGCACCCAAGGCATGGTCGACCACCTCTTCACCCAGATCCCCAAACAGGAGATCTTCGACCGCACAGGGATCCAGTTTATGGAACTCAACACGCTCATCCAACTGCACAGCATGCGCGTGCAAGGGGATCCACAGCTGGATGCAGCCCACAAACTGCTGATGATCCCCGATCTCTTCCATTACTGGCTCTCTGGGGAACAGGTGGCCGAGTACACGATCGCCTCCACCTCCCAGATGCTGCTGGCCCGCGAACGGCGCTGGGACACCCAGCTGCTCGAACGCCTGCAGCTGCCCACCGCCCTCCTCCCCCCTATCGTCCAGCCCGGAACGGTGCTCGGCCCGCTGCTGGCCCAGGTCGCTGAAGAGACCGGCGTCGCCCCCGGCATCCCCGTCGTGGCCAGCGCCACCCACGACACCGGCAGCGCAGTCGCCGCTATCCCAGCCATCGACGCCCACAGCGTCTACCTGAGCAGCGGGACCTGGAGCCTGATGGGAATCGAAGTCCACCAGCCGATCATCAATTCCAGAATGCTCGACCTCAATTTTACCAACGAAGGGGGCGTCGACGGCACCATCCGGCTGCTCAAAAATATCTCGGGCCTCTGGCTGCTGCAAGAATCCCGCCGCCAGTGGGAACGCGAAGGACACAGCTATTCCTGGGAAGATCTGCTGGCACAGGCCCAGCGGGCACACCCCTTCCGCTCCATCCTCAACTCCGACGATCCAGCGTTCAACACCCCGACTTCGATGGTCGACGCCATTCGTGCTTTCTGCCGACGCACCGGCCAGCCAGAACCACAGTCGCCCGGCGAGGTGGTCCGCTGCTGTCTGGAAAGCCTGGCGCTGCGCTACCGCTGGGTGGTCGATGCGCTCGAGGCCATCTTGGCCTCCACCACCCACGCCAGCGGACGCCAGCTCCACCCCCTCCGAGTGGTCGGAGGAGGAAGCCAGAACCGGCTGCTCAACCAAATGACCGCCGACGCCAGCGGCTGTACCGTCGTCACCGGCCCAGTCGAGGCAGCAGCGCTCGGCGTGCTGATGATGCAGGCGGTCGCTACCGGCCATCGGGAAGATGCCTACGCCCGCTTCTTGCGCCTGATCGGCTGACCGCCCATCGGCTCGCCCGCAGAGACCCTCCCTGCACGTTTCGTTTTTGTTGAACGGTTCCATCCTTTCAGAATACGCGTCGCCGGGGGGGAGACGATCGTCTCCCCCCCGGCAGCTCCCTCTTCAGCACAGGGCTGTCCAACCTACCCCACCTATTCTTCGATTCGCCAGACCGTCGTCGTGCCACTCAGTTCGTTGGCCACCAGCAGCAACGGTTCGCCGATCGGGCTCTCTTCTGCTGGAACAAAGACGATCCCCTCAGGGGCCAGATCGCCGGCGCTCTCCGAAGCCGCCGTAAAGTCGCGGTTGTTGACATAGGTCACGTAGAACGGGCTGCGCGGGTCTGTGATATCCCAGACCAGGATGCCGCCGATCCGCTCCAACC
>JAPLGY010000332.1 GCA_026389955.1 Caldilinea sp.
GCCAGCGGCGGCGACGTGCTGGCCAGCTACTACGTGGGCCGCAACACCCTCTGGCTGATCGCCAAAAACATGCCGCGCTCGCTGCTGCTGCGCAACGCCCGGTCGATTGTAGCCGGGCAGCTGCGCACGGCCTTCGACGCACTGCGCAGCTGGCGCGGTGCTGCGGCGCGGGCCCGCCTGGCAGGCCTGCTGGCAGGCCTGCTTGGGCTGCCAGCCCAGCTGCACAAACGCCGCACCCTGCAGCCCCGACGCCGGCTCGACGACGACGCCCTCGCCGCACTGCTTGTCACCGATTGAAGCAGCAGCTGGCGCGCTTTTTTCTGGCCAACCAGCAGGTCGATTCTCTGTTTTGTCGCGCAACCCTTCATCGCTCAAGCGTCCAAGCGAGGCACGGCCATGATGCAAGCACCACCTGAACAGCTCGGCTCATTCTATCTGGGCGCGATCTACGACCTGGAAAATGGTCAGAGAACCGAGACCCCCCTCCACTACGACGCGCGCGATCTGGTGACGCATGCCGTCTGTGTTGGGATGACCGGCAGTGGCAAGACCGGGCTCTGCCTCGGACTGCTCGAAGAGGCTGCCCTGGACAAGGTGCCCGCCCTGCTGATCGACCCCAAAGGGGACATCACTAACCTGCTGCTGCAATTTCCAAAGATGCAGCCGGCTGATTTTCAGCCCTGGGTCAATGTAGACGACGCACGCCGCAAAGACAAAAGTGTCGAGGAGTTTGCGGCGTCGACAGCCGAAAGCTGGCGCAGCGGTCTGGCCGACTGGGGAATCACAGGAGAACGGATGCGCCTCCTGGCCGCCCACACGGACTACACGATCTTCACGCCAGGGTCAGAGATGGGGACCCCGATCAACATCATGGGCAGCCTGGCCGCCCCACAGCTCGACTGGGCCACCCAGATCGAGGCGATCCGAGAGCAGATCGGCGGCACCGTCGCCGCCTTGCTGAGCCTCGCCGGGGTCACAGCCGACCCGGTGCGCAGCCGAGAGGGCATTCTGCTTGCCACCCTCTTCGAACAGTTCTGGCAGCAGGGCAAAGACCTGGATCTGACTCAGCTGATCAACGGGGTCACTAACCCGCCGTTCAAACAGCTGGGCGCTTTCGAGGTCGATACCTTTTACCCCGCCAAAGAACGCTTCGAGCTGGCCATGCAGTTCAACACCTTGCTCGCCTCGCCCAGGTTTCAAAGCTGGCTGCAAGGAGAGCCGCTCGATATCGACCGGCTGTTCTTTACAGCCGACGGCAAACCGCGCCACAGCATCCTCTATATCGCCCATCTCAGCGACAGCGAACGCATGTTCATCGTCACGCTGCTGCTGGAAAGCCTGGTCACCTGGATGCGCAAGCAAAGCGGGACCACCAGCCTGCGTGCGCTGCTCTATTTTGACGAGGTCTTCGGCTACTTCCCCTCTACCGCTGAGCCCCCCTCTAAACGCCCGCTGCTGACCCTGCTCAAACAGGCGCGCGCCTTTGGGCTGGGTGTCATCCTCGTCACCCAGAATCCGGTCGATATCGACTACAAAGGGCTGACCAATGCTGGCACCTGGTTTATCGGCAAACTGCAGGCCGAGCGCGACAAAGAACGGGTCCTGGCCGGCCTCAAAGGGGCCCTCTCCGAAGCCGGCAAAAGCGAGAACACCGACTTCAGTACCCTGATCACCCAGCTGGGCAATCGCGTCTTTCTGATGCACAATGTCCACAACGACGGACCTGTCGTCTTCCATACCCGCTGGGCCATGAGCTACCTGCGCGGCCCCCTGACGCTGCCCCAAGTGCGCACATTGGTCGGAAACCCCACCCCAGCCAGCGCCAAGGCAGACGAGCCGGTCGCAGCACTGCCCCAGAACCCACTCTCCAGCGCACCCCCTGGATTTCTGACCAGCCAGCCAATCGTCCCCCCCGATCTCAAACAGGTCTATCTGCCCTGTGTCGTCGACGACCGCACCGCTCTCCAGCAGGCCCGCCGACAGGTCGGGGGCACCTTGGCCCTCAAAGGCGTACAGCTTCTCTACGATGTTGGACTGCTCGGCGCAGCATCGGTCCGCTTTGTCGACCAGCGCCGCTCGATCAGCGAGGAAGTCGACAAACTTCTGCTGGCCTTGGGAGAACGCCAGTTCACCGGACTGGATTGGGGACGAGCCGACACGCTGCCGATTTCTCCCCAAGAGTTGTCTGCATCGCCCAGTACCCCTGGCACGGACGGAGCCCCCTTTTTTGCCGAGCTGCCCGCCGGGCTGGCCAACGCCAAAGCCCTGGCCAGTGCCGCCAAAGCGCTGAGCGACTGGCTTTATTACAACAGCCAACTGCCGATCACCGTCCACGCCGGGCTGGGGCTTTTCCGCAACCCCCGTGAAGATGAACGCAGCTTCAAAATTCGTCTACAACAGGCTGCACGCGAGCAGCGCGACGCGGAAGTCGACAAGCTGCGCTCGAAAATGGCGCGCGAGATCCAACGGGTGGGAGATCGCCTGGCCAAAGAAGAGCAGAGCCTGGCCCAAAGCCAGGCGTCTGCCCAGGCCCGGCAAGCAGCCCAATGGATCCACATCGGGGAAAGTATGCTGAATTTCTTTACAGGCAGACGCAGCGTCGGGCGGGCTGTTTCCAGCGCAACCAGCAAGTGGAATCAGGCGCAGCAGGCAGGTCTGCGCGTCGAAGAGAGCAAACAGACCGTCGCACGGCTGGAAGAAGAAAAGCACAAGCTCGAAGAACAGCTGCAGGCCGAAATCGATATTCTCACGACCCGCTGGGAACAGACAGCCGAAGCCCTGACCACTGAAACGATCAAACCACGCCGCACCGATGTGAGCGTACGGCTGACCGCGCTGGCCTGGGCCCCTGTCTGGCGGATCCTCTACGACGACGGCAGCGGAGAGCGAGAGGTGACTCTCCCCGCCTACGTGCGGCCAGGCCCCTGAGCGCCGTTGTACGGACAGCACCTACCCCTCCCGCTCGACGGCCGCAGTTCCACAGCATGCCAACCGCCTCCAGCGAAAAGCGGCCAAGATCCCGGAGCTGTCTGCGAACGCATCGGCGCATGCCAGCAGCCGCTGCCAGCAGCCACTGCCAGCAGCCACTGCCAGCAGCCGCGGTCTCTTCAGGGGCGGTGTCGGCTGCGACCTTTTTGACCTACCCGGTGTTCGAGACCGGGCATAATCATCCGTTCGTCTGCGTCCCAACCAGCCAAGGGCTTCGATCCGTCCATCTTGTGGCGATGAAAAAGACGGTTAAGAATCAGGACGATGCTGGAGAGATAGACTGCGCTGCCGGCGACCCAGATCAACCCCCCGCCCAGGGCTTGGTCGTCGACCAGATGCAGCGCCCGCTGTTCTTCTGCGGCAAAGGCCGCCACATAGTGGGGATAGAGAGGCTCGGTGGCAAATGTTGTCGGCACTGCGATCGACATGCTGGCCAGTTCTACGACCAGCAGCGCGATCGCTGCCAGCCAAGGAGAAAGCTCGACATGCAGCCGCGGTCCTGTTCCGATCAGATGCCACCAGAGCAACAGCGCGGTCCCTCCCAAGACCAGCAACGAGAGCGTGTGCCGGTTGGATTCAGCCAACAGCCAGCCGGCCACCGTGCTGTCATACCAGGCAACAAAGCAGACGATGAAGAGCACAATTGCCAGCCAAGGGCGTGTCAGCGTGCCAGCCATGCGACGGACAGCGCCCTGACCGCGCATCCAGCGGCCAACGGCCCGTCTCCTGTGCGAGGGCAACCCCCACACCAGCGTATCAAAGGTACAGCTGGTAAAAAAGGCGGGAATTGCAAACAGGCAGAGCAGCACGTATTGGGCTACCCGTGCGGAAAAATAGAGCTGGTTCAGCCAGTTCAACGGGGAGAGGAAGACGGTTGCGGTCAGCAACACAGCTCCCCCAAAGAGGAACAGCCTCGGCAGATTGGCGAAAGCTGCGCCACGCCTGCGCAGCCGCAGCCAGCCGCGCAGGTACAGAACGGTCATGGCGACCAGCCAAACGCCGACGCCTATCGACAGAAGGTTGACCATAGAAGTTCGTCGCCGTAGCCGCCCGAAGCGAACCGGGTATCGTCGGCGGTCACGGTCAACGTCACCGGTTCGCCGGCCGCCACCCACCCGGGAGGCTCCAGCGTGGCAGAGGCGATCTCAGGGCCTGACGGAAGTTCGTAGGGGCGAAGCGCTGCTTTGGCAGCGTAGGTCAAACTGGCCAGTGCGGGGGTCACGATCAAACTCTCGAAGGTGGTGCAGCTCTCAAAAAAACGCCAGCCCAACTCGAATGTAAAGGCTGCCACCCCCAACTCGCCGTAAGCAAAGTCGTCGGTCGTGCCGTCGGTCATATAAATACAGCCATCTGCCCCTGACTGGCAGGCTGGATAGCCCGTATAGTAGCCAAATTTGCGCGCCAGTGTCCGCAGCGCATCTCCGTTCGGCGCGGCGGCCTCGGTCCAGCCCCAAGGATAGAGAATTAGCGGGGAGTAGCTGTGCAGGGTCAC
>JAPLGY010000517.1:0-3231 GCA_026389955.1 Caldilinea sp.
TCGGCGGGCGGTGCGTCGGTCTGGAGATGTGCGTCTTGCCATGCCCGCTGCAGCCAGATCGCCAACTCGGTGAGGGTAACACTCTCCAGGAGCTTGACAATCGGCACATCGACCCCTAGGGCGCGCTTTGTCTGGTTGCGAACATCGATTGCCATCAGGGAGTCCAGCCCCAGAGCGGGGAGGGGGGTCGTGACCCCAATTTCGGCTGGCGTTTGCCCGACAATCGCTGCAAAGGTGTGTCGGAGATAGGTCACCAGCTGGTCTTGTTGACCGGCGGCATCGAGTGCGGCCAGTGCACGGCTGAGATTGGACGGGGTTGTGGGGCCGGTGGCGGCTTGGGGAGGTGCGGGTGGGTGCTGGGCAAAATTGGTATAGAACGGCGGCAGGGTTGTGGCCGCAAAAGGTGCCAGGAATGCGGGCCACTGAATGGCGCTGACGGTCACCTGTGGTGCTGGCTGCTGTAAAAGTGCTGCCAGCACCTGTAAACCGGCTTCTGGGGCGAGGAGACTTTCCCCTTGTTCGGCGATGCGTGCCTGCTGACGGGCATCCAAGCGTGCGGCCATGCCTACCTCTGCCCAGGATCCCCAGTTGATGGACAAGGCTGGGAGTCCCAAGCTGCGCCGGTAGTGTGCCAGCCCATCCAGGAAGGCATTGGCGGCGGCGTAGTTGCCCTGCCCCAGGGATCCAAAGACGGATGCTGCCGATGAAAAGAGGACAAAGAAATCAAGCATTCGATCGCGTGTCATTTGGTGAAGATACCAGGCGCCGGCAACTTTGGCGGCCATCACCTGGGCAAAATTTTCGGCAGTTTGTTGCAAGAGGAGGCCGTCGCGCAGCACGCCTGCGGTGTGAATGACCCCGCGCAACGGGGATGTGCAAGCGGCGAGCAGGCGGGCCACAGCGGCTTCTTCGCTCACATCTGCCTGAACCACGGTGATCTGGGCACCCTGTCGTTGCAGCTGTTCCAGCACCTCTTGTGCCTGGGGAGAAGGGGCGCTCCGTCCTGCCAAGACCAGATGGCGTGCCCCTTGTGCCACCAACCATTCAGCGACCTTTAGCCCCAAGCCTCCCAAGCCTCCGGTAATCAAATAGCTGCCGTCGGGTGCCAGCGTGGGGGCTGCGGGCGGAACAGGGGTGCGCGCCAGGCGCGCCACATAGCGGTTGCCATGTGCAAAGGCCCGTTGTGTTTCTGCGGGCGTGGTTGTCAGCAGTTCGCGACAGAGCGTTGTGGCCTCTGCGGCGAGAGCCGCTGCGGGGTCGATTTTCTCGTCCAGGGGGGCCAGGTCGATACAGATGGGTGCCAATTCGGCCTGTTCCAAGCTTATGGTGCGGGCCAGGCCCCAGAGAGCGGCCGCAGCGGCCTGCTGTGCGGGTCGCTCTGCGACTGGCTGGGCCCCGCGTGTCACCACCCACAGACGGGCCGCCATGCCTGTCGCATTCACGGCTTGCACCAGCCGCAAGAGGGCCAAACTGTGCAGCTGTGCAGTCTCCACCTCGCTTTCGGTTTCGCCGGCGGCTTCTGCGCTCCAGAGATAGAGCAACCGGCAGCTCGTATGGCCCGCTTGCTGCTGCTCTTGAAGCAGTCGTGTGACCTGTTCTGGATCGAGCGGGTTGAGCAGGGTACGTGTATACAGGCCAGAGCGGCTGGGGACGGAGGAGCGGTACAGTGGGTCTGGGGTCACAACCACACAACTTTGTCCCTGCGCAACCAGCTGGTGTGCCAGTTCTTTGCCCACCCCTTGCCGATCGGCAAAGACAAGCCAGTGACCCGGTTCTGGGGAGGGCTCGCTGGCGGGCTGGGGGAGTGCCGCCGGTTGCCAGGCGATCTGGTAAAGCCAATCCTGCCAGGCGGGGGGGGGGAGCGCAGCAGCAAAAGACTCGGCGCGCACCTCAGCCACTTCGTAGCCCTTCAGTTTGGCCACAAAGGTTCCATCGGCTTCGGCCAGCTTCAAATCCCATTGTTGCGGGCCAACCGGTTCAGCGTAGCACCAGAGCAGGTTGCCTTGCGGCTTTCGATAGAAGTGCAGCTGGCCCAGGGCTACGGGTACGAAGGTACGGGTGTCGTCGGTGGGCGCAAAACCGGCCATTTGAAAACAGGAATCCAGGAGGCCGGGATGAAGTGCAAAGGTGAGCGTGTTCGGATCGTGTGGTGGTGGCTGGAGTTGTCCCAAGGAACTCCCTTGTTCGTTCCACCAACAGGTTGTCAACCAACGGAAGCTGGTACCCCACTGCACCCCGCCTTGTTCCAATTGTTGGTACAGGGCTGTGCCCTCCATGGCGTGGGGGCACTGTGCCTGCCACGCGGAGACCGATGCGGGCAGCGGCTGGCCACCCGGTGTCAGTGTAACCCGGCCTGTGGCATGGCGCAGAAAAGGAGTCGGCTGTGTGTGTTCCTGATTGGTTGCAAAACTGATGATCTCGAAGACAAATGAGGAGGTGGCGTCGTCCAGGGGAGGAGGTGGCGTGCCATCACCTGGGTGTCCATTGTGTCTCTCTTCCTTGGCTGTCATCGGAACTGGCTTGAAGATCAACTGGAGTGTTTGTGGTTGTTCGGGGGTCACGACCAAACCTTTTCGAAAGACAATCTCTTCGAGAGTGCATTGGGGGCTGCCGCTCAACAATTCGACAGCGTCGATCACCGTCGACAGGTAGGCTGCGCCTGCCATGACCACCTGGCCATGCAATTGATGCGCGGCCAAAAAGGGCTGTTGGTTCAGCGTCAGGGTAGTTTCAAAGACGATTCCATCGAGCAAGGGTGAGCGGACCATGCGGTCGATCAGGGGGCGGAGTGTCTGGCGTGCGGGCTGCGTCGTGCGTGTCGGCAGGTCGAGATCCTCGCGCAGCCAGTAGCGTTGGCGTTGAAAAGGGTAGGTGGGCAACACCACCTTGCGCCGCTCGGTCTGACGGTCAAGACCCTGCCAATCCACCGTGTGTCCGTGGCTGTACAACGTGCCCAGGCTGGTCAACAAGGTGTGCCACTCCTCCTGCCCAGGACGGAGACTCGGCAGCCAAAGCGGGGCCGCGTGCGTCGCTTCTACCTTCTGGCTGCTGCTGTCAAGAGATTGGCGACCCATCCCCAATAAAGTTGGCTTGGGGCCAATTTCGATAAAAACCTGACAGCCCTGGGCCTGTAAAGTGGCCATTCCTGCGGCAAACGCAACGGGCTGGCGCACATGTTGCACCCAATACTCGGGTGTTGCGAGTGTACTGGCTGCCAACTTGCCTGTCAGA
>JAPLGY010000517.1:3253-4039 GCA_026389955.1 Caldilinea sp.
CAGCTTGATGCGCGGCGAAGCATACTGGATGGTGCGGGCGACAGCGGCGAAATCAGCCAGCATCGGCTCCATCAACGGCGAGTGAAACGCATGGGAGACGGTCAAGGGGGTGGTTTTTACACCGGCAGCTTCCAACGAGGCTCTCACTGCGTCGACTGCTTCTCCCCTGCCAGAGATGACGACATTTTGGGGCGCGTTGATGGCTGCAATCGCAATGTCAGCGGAATAGGGAGCTATGGCGTGGCGCACCTCTTCCACATCGGCGGCGACGGCCAACATGGCGCCGCCTGTCGGCAGTGCGCCCATCAGCCGTCCGCGCGCCGCAATCAAGTGGAGGCCCTCTTCCAAGGAAAAGACGCCGGCAATACAAGCTGCCACATATTCCCCAACGCTATGTCCCATCACCAGATCGGGCTGAATGCCCCAAGCCAGCCAAAGCTGTGCCAGGGCATATTCCAGCGCAAAGAGTGCCGGTTGTGTATAGGCGGTGTCGTCGATTTGGGCCAGTTGGGCGTCGTCGACGCCCGGATAAAGTACTTCCAGGAGTGGGGTTTCCAGATGGGGGCGCAGCAATTCGTTGCAGCGATCCAGGGCCGTGCGAAAAACCGGTTCGGTTGCATAGAGCTGCCGACCCATCTGGCGGTACTGGGCGCCCTGTCCGGTAAAAAGAAAGGCAACTTTCGGGCGGAGCCGTGCAGTGCCTTTTCCGGTCCCAACCTGACCTTCGACGACGCCGGCGGTGTCACCGGTCTGCCAGGCTGCCAGCTTTTCTTGCGCCGATTGTGT
>JAPLGY010000458.1 GCA_026389955.1 Caldilinea sp.
AGTCGTACGCCTCTACCGTCTGTGGGTTGTTGAAGCGCAGGGTGCCATCCTCGTTGTAGATCTCATCGGCGCCAGCATTGACCATGAAGTCGTAGACGACCTGATCGGTGTAGAGCTGCTTGTTGGCCGGCAACCCAATGCCGTACTGGCCTTCCTGGGTCAGCGCCTCGACAGCCACGAGCAGTTCGTCCCAGGTCGTGGGAGGGGTGATCCCAGCCTCAGCGAAGACACTTTTGCGATACCACATCGAATGCGCCATGTTGTAGAGTGGCACTGCCCAGGTGTGGTCGTCGTACGTGTACGGCTCGACCGCGCTCGGATAGAAGGTGTACAGCGCATCCATCTCCGCAACAAAGTCCTCCATCGGCTGCACTTTCCCCAGACGATTCAGAATTGGCGTGAAATCTGGGATGGCAAACAACAGCTCAGGGGCGTTGCCGGCCGCGACGGCGGCCGGGGCTTTGGTGTAAATTTCACCCCAGTTCTGTGGCTCCTGGCTGACCACGATCCCAGGATTGGCTGCGTTAAACTCGTCGATCAACTGCTGGATGCGCTCGACCCGATGGGGGGGCTGCTCCATGTGCCAGATTTTGACTTCGACCGGAGCAGAGCCGGCCCCAGTCTCAGCCCCGCTGCTGGCTGCAGGGGCTGTCGGCATGGCGCAGCCAGCCAGCGCCCACAGCGCGACGGCCACCAACAGCAGGATGGACAGCTTGTCTGTTTTCATCGTCTACTCTCCTTGGATAGATGAACGGTTCGGTCGGCTAGCCGGCAAAGCGCAGGCTAGAGAACAACAGCATCTGGCTACAGATGCGGGTTGCGCGTGCGGTAACGGTTGACCAACCGGGCGTTGTGGTCGGCCGAATTCGGTAGATTGGCGCTGATATAGACCGGAGGCACCTCGTCAGCCCCTGTCAGCCGACAGACGACTTCGACCAGGACCGCATTCAACAAAAACGCCCCGGTCACCGTGGAGGCAGCCCCGGTGCGGACGCCGCTGGCGCCCACAGGCACCAGTGCATCGCCTGGCAGGCCCTGGTTGTCGAGGACAATGTCGGCTATCTCCGCCAACTTCCGTCCACTGGGGCCGGCAGGCACCGTGGCTGCATAGTCAAGTGCTGTCACCGCAATCACGGTCAGGCCCCTCTCCTTGGCGGCAAGCGCAGTCTCTACAGGAACTGCGTTGACCCCACTGTTTGAAAAGACCATCAGCACGTCACGCGCACTCAACGCATAGCGCGAGAGCAGCGCAGGCCCGATGCCACTGGTGCGTTCCAGCAGCGTGCTGACTACCGCACCTTCGTGCAACATCAACGCCGACGAAAGCATAGGGCAGACAGCTGCCAGCCCACCGGCCCGATAATGCCCTTCCTCACAGAGCAGATGAGAATGCCCCGTGCCAAACAGGTAAAGCATCCCCTCCTGCCGCACTGCCTCTTCGATCGCTTGGGCAGCTGCAGCGATGGCTTCTTGCTGTGTCTCCACAATCGCCTGCAGCAACTCCTGGACATGCTGCATGTACTGCAGTGCCCCCGCCAACAGCAGCCGATTCCCCTTCGGTTCACTGGATGTGTTCATCGATACCTCCATTCAACAGACGGCTGACCCAGTTCGCGCAGCACGGTATGCATTTGGTAGCGCTCCCCGTGATAGCACGAACGGACATACTCGACCGGGTGGTCGGTTTCGTCGTAGGTGACTCGTTCCAGGCTCAAGACCGGGACCTGTGCGCCAATCTCCAAAATGGCCCGCTCGTATGTCTCCGGCATGCGGGCGGCGATCCGCTGGCTTGCCCAGACCAGATGGATCCCATACTGCGTTTGCAAAACCTGGTACAAAGACTCCTGGGCAAAATCGTGCGCCTCCAACAGATTGGGACAGCTGGCGTGGCGGAGATGGGCACGTTCGATCGCGATCGGCTTCCCTCCAGCCAGACGCACACGCACCAGAAGGACCAGATCTTCCCCGATCCCAGCCTGCAACCGCTCTGCGACCCCCTCGTCTGCGGGCTGCAGCTCGGCGACCAGCACATGGCTGGAGGGGTGCAGACCTTTGTTCGACATCTCCTGGGTGAAGCTGGTCAACTCACGCAGCTCCTGGTCGATCTTGCGGCTCACGTAGGTGCCTTTCCCAACCTGAGATTGGGTCAGCCCGCTCTGCTGCAGCAACTGCAACGCCTGCCGCGCCGTCATGCGGCTGACCCCGTATGCCTGGGAGAGCTCACGCTCGGAAGGCAGCCGCTCTCCGGTGGCAAACACCCCTTGCTCGATCTGCTGCTGGAGCAGGTCACGAATTTGTATGTAAAGCGGCGTGGCGCCGTTTAACATCATCCTTGAAATCCTTTTGGATGGCTGTAGTGGTATGTACCACTTCATGGAACAAAATAGCACCCCAGACAAATTCTGTCAAGTGCTGTCAAGCTGAGGCAGGGCTTCTCCTCCCGCTGGGAGGAAGGCCACGGGGCCCTGAACACTCTCGGTTCCTTCGGCGACGCGCAGCCCGGCAGAGAGGGTGACGTGGGCGCCGCAGGAGTGGGTTTCCCCGCCGACGGTGCGCAGGAAGAAGGCGCGCAGGCGGCTGCTCCCAGTGTGGGTGGCGACCGTGCCGTCGGGCCGTGCTGCCTCTGCGCTCAGCCGGGCCGACGGGGTCAGGCGCTGGGCCACCACCGGCCAGGGCAGCTCGAGGGCGCTTGCCAGCCGATCGCTCCATGCCTCGGCGCTCTGTTCCAGCCCGATCTCCACGCTGCGTCCACCCCAGGCTGCGCCGCCGCCGTCGAACCCCGCATACTTGACCAGCCATGCTTCCTGTTCCTGCTGGAGCTGGGGAACGAGTGCAGGGGTCAGCAGATGGGTGGCCGGGATGACGTCGTCGAGGAGCGCACGTTTGGCAGCCGGGATCTGGTCGCGCACACTCGGGCGTTGCAGTGCCGCCAACAGCACCTTGCTGTCCAGCGGGTAGGCCAGTGGGTTGAGGAAGGTGGCGCCGTGGGCCTGCCATGCAGCCAGCTGTGCCAGCTGGGCGCTGCTGAAATTTTCCAGATAGCCGAAGCGAAAGAGGACCGCAGATCCGACCTGCTCCGGCCATTCTTCCCGCCAGAACGCTTCGAGCCCCTGCCGGCGCAGGCGGGCCGGCAGATCTAGATTCCAGCTTGCCGTCCGGGTGGGCACACCAAAAAGCGGGGGGACCCAGCGCTTGCCCTGGGCGATTTCGGCTGTCAGCGCCTGCAGAGAACGGTCGTAGAGAACAAAGGCGGTGGCGCCCCGTTCGGCCAGCGCCCGACAGAAGGCCAGCTGTTCGAAGAGAAACTCACTCCACTGGGCTGTGCCTACAAAGAGAAGCGTCCGTCCGGCCAGGAAGGTTGCAAAACAATCTGCCAGGTCGGTGGGAAGCCCGTATCCGACCTGCATGGCATGGGCAAAGCCCTGCGCTGACGGTGCAATTTCGATCTCGGTCAGCACAGGGCGCAACGGCCTCGCCGGGTCAGGGGTGGGCACAAGTTGAAAATCAGGTCGGACAGAGAGCACTGGTGCCAGGTGGCAGCACGCCAGCAATCTGGCTGGCACCTTATGGCGTAGCTGTGCGGCCAGCTCTGGGTCGCTCCTGTTTTTCAGGACTGTCCAGACCCCATCGAGGAAGTGAAAGAGGGCAGCGCCGATGTCGGCAAGATGTGACTGCAGCGCCTGTGGCCAGACAAAGGGCTGACAGGCTGGCAGCCACCAGACTCCTTCGATGCCGGCATAGCCGATGCCGGTGGCATCCATTTTGGCCCGCACTGCTGTCATTGGAGGATACATGGATCGGCTCCTGCTTGTCTGGTCTGCTGGAAGAGCAGTGGGTTCTGGGTCTCCGTTTGTTTTTTGGCTGTTCTTTGGCTATCCTTTGACAGCACCGAAGGTCAGCCCGCGCACGATGTAGCGGCCCAGCAGCAGGAAGATCACCATCGGCGGCAGCATGGCCATGACTGACGTTGCGGCAATGTAGTTCCAGGTGATGCCGGCGGTAGCGAAGTAGTTCATGGTGCCGACCGGCAGCGTCATCGTCGACTGGTTGCTCAGCACCAGCGGAAAGACGACGTTGTTCCAGCTGAAGACAAAGGCAAACATCGAGGTGACAACGATTCCGGGCAGCGTGAGCGGCAGGGTGATCTGCGTCAGTCGGACGAACCAGCCGGCCCCATCTACGGCGGCTGCCTCTTCCAGCTCGACCGGAACTTCGTCGATAAAACTTTTGAGCAGCCAGATCGACATCGGGATGGTCAACGTCTGCAGGATCAACACCATCGACAGATAGGAGCCGGTCAGGTGCAGCCGAGACATCAGAATAAAATAAGGGATCAGGTAGACGACGGGCGGTGCCATCAGCAGGCTCAGGTACCAGAGCAGAAAAAACCGTTTGCCGCGCAGCGGGAAGCGTGCGAGCGCGTATGCTGCGGCCAGTGCAAACGGCAGGTTGAGCAGCGTTGCCCCGGTGGAGACGATGAGGCTGTTGCGCAGCTGCGGCGCGTTGATGCCTGGGTCGACAAAGGTGTAGTAGAAGGCGTCCAGCTGGGGGCGAAACCAGAAGACAGGGGGCATGGCAAAGGCGGTGGCTTGTGGCCGCAACGCCAGTGCCCAGAACCAGACGATCGGGGTCAGGAAGAAGAGCAGCACCGCAGCCCAGGACGCATAGACAAGCAGCTTCTGATAGGGTTTGAGTGCCATCTCACCACTCCCAATCTTTGAAGGCAAAGCGGATGTAGACGTTGATCAGCAGCGTGACCAGCAGCACGATCAGCACGGTCATGGCAGCAGCAATGCCGATGTTGTAGTTGGCGAGCCCCTCCTGATACAGGTTGTAGGCCAGAG
>JAPLGY010000562.1 GCA_026389955.1 Caldilinea sp.
GGAGTATTCGACAGGCTCAGGTTGCCTTCTGGACACAGGTTCAAGAACGTTATCCTCTGGGCAGCGTGGTGGAGGGCATCGTTACGGGTGTGATGCCATACGGAGTTTTTGTAGAGCTTGAGCCGGGCATTGCCGGGCTAGTGCATGTCAGCCGTCTGCCAGTGGCTGCCAAACAACAGTTGGGTGAGATTTTTTGGCCTGGGGATCGGGTCTATGTGATGGTCGAGTCGCTTGCGCCTTCTGATCAGCGGATCGGCCTGACAATGACGGGGCTGAAGCGGTGGCGAGACCGGTCAGGCTCTGGCAAGCCTGCTGTGCTCACTGCAGAATATGCAGCGGCTGGTGCGGAAAAGCCCCGGCAGCAGCACGTCGATCTTTTGCTGGGGAAGCCGTCCAAGACCATTTTGGTGGTGGAGGACGAGCCTGAACAGCGTTCTTCGCTGGTAGAATGGCTGCGTTTTACGGGACAACAGCCGGTGGCAGCAGCCAATTTGACGGAGGCGTGGAGGGTGTTGGAGGGCCTGCGTCCCAATCTGCTGTTGATGGATGTGGGTCTGCCGGATGTGAACGGAATTCAGGGAATACAGCAGATTCAGGATTGTTGGGGTGCGCTGCCTTGTGTATTGATGACCGACTGGGGGCGGGCCGAGCACCATGCTGTTGAATTGGAAGGTCTGCGAGCGGCAGGTGTTCGTCTGCTCATCAAGCCCATTCTGCCAGAAGATCTGGTCGATATTTTGCTGGACCCTGCGCCAGAGTCCGACTTGTTGGCAGTGCCGATACGGTCTTTGCAGACAGCTCTGAAGCCGTCTGCCCCTATGTTTGGCCCGGCAAATTTGGGTGAGTTGAGTACGATTTTGGTTCATCTGCGGGCTGCCGTCCATGCCGACAAGGTGGTGGTCTTTGAATTGGACTTGTATGCGCGCACAGTCAGCTTGCTGGCGCAGCAGGGGCCTTTGGCAGTGAACACCGATCTGCTGCCGGATCTGATCAACAGTCCTGTGCGCGATGTCGCTGAAGATCAGCAGGTCGTGATGGTCAGCCGTTGGGAAGAGGTGCACAGCCCGCGTTTTCGGCATCTGGCTCCGCTGTTGGCTTTTGAAAGCTGTCTTGGGTTGCCGGTGCCAGTGTTGCTGCAACGCCGTTATGCCCTGTTTGTTTTTTATGCGCAGCCGACCGCACTGACAGAGCTGACACGGGTGCGCGTGGCAACAGCGGCTGCTGCCGTGCAGGCCTGGTTGGAGCGACGCCAGTTTGTGCGGCAAATCGCCGATCTGCACCGCATCGCCGTGCTTGGACAGCTGGGACGGGCATTGGTGCATGAGGTCAGTGGTCGTCTGACCCCCTTGGGGCTGATGCTGCAGCAGCTGGAAGCCCAGTGCGATGAAATTGAAGTCCAGCCCCAGTCTGCTGCTGTTGAACATGCCCGTCAGATGCGTGTAGCGATCCAGCGGCTGATCCAGCAGCAGAGAGGGCTGGGCACGATGCTGCGTTCTTTCAGCCGCATGACCCGGGCTGGCGAAGAGGAACTCGTGCATCTTGAGGGTCTTGTCGGAGAAGCGATCGAAATCTTGCGCGATGCTGCGACTTTGGCCTGGGTCGAGATGGTTGTCTTGCCTGTACCGCACTTGTATTTCACGCGGATTCAGGTGACCTATCTGCAGCAGGTGCTGGTCAACGTGATCCAGAATGCCATTCAGCAGATTGGCCAGCTTGAACCGCGCCGCCGTGGGCGTGTGGAGATCGGGATTACCCAGGCTGGCCAGGAGAACCGGAAGATGCTCCTGGTCTCTATCGAAGACGACGGGCCTGGCATCCATCGGCGGTTGTGGGAACGGATTTTTGAGATGGATTACACCACCCGCCCTGACGGCAGTGGTCTAGGCTTGTACATGTCGCGCACCTTGATTGAAGCGCAGGGCGGGCATCTTTATGTGGAGAGCAGCCATCTGCTTTGGGGGACCCGTTTTGTGATGGAGCTTCCCTCCCGAATGTAGCCGGAAAAATGTAGCCGGAAAAATGTAGCCGGAAAGGAGTGGGAGATGCGGATTTTGATCGTCGACGACGATGAACTGTTGGCCTATCTGCTGGCTGACCAGCTGCATCGCCACGACAAGGCGCTTCAGACAGTGGCTGTGACGACGGCAGATGCTGCTCGGGCCGCTGTGCTCAGTGCAGTGCTCGGTGCAGCCGGTCCCTTCGATGTTTTTCTGATCGACCAGCTGTTGAGCGGTTCGGATGTAGATGGTGTGATGTTGATGCAGGAGTTGAGCCAGCTGAACGGTTCTGGGGATACGATTCTGTTTACAGGGCAGGACGATCCTGCAGCGGCGTACAAAGCAATGGAGTATGGCGCCTATCGCTATCTGTTCAAACCGTTTGACACGCGTGAACTGGTGTTGATCCTCAAAGGTCTGGCGGCCTTTCAACAGGTCCGCCGTGAACACAACTGGCTGAAAATTCTGGCAGAGGCGAGCATCAGCCTGCAGCAGCGTTCCACCATTGCCGAGATTGCCGATGCAACAGCCAGGTGTGCGCTGCAGTTGGGCTTTGAGCGTGTCCGGCTTTGGCGTTTTGTCGAATATGCCAGCGACACGCTCGTTTTTCGTGGGCTCTGGCAGGTGGGCCATCCGTCTTCTATGCAGCTGGATGGGTTGGAAATTCCTTTGCAAGAATTTTCCCACCACAAGGAGATGTTGAGTCCCCATCCGCCTGAAATCTATTACGGGCAGCAGTCGGGATTTTTCGAACTGGAAAGACGCTTTCCCGGTGTTTTCTGTTCCCCTCAAGGGCAATGGGCTGCCCTGCCGCTTTTTGCCGGGAAGACCCTGATCGGTGCGTTGTCGCTCGACAATGTGAACTACCCGCGCAGTTTCAACATGGAACAGCGTGATATCCTGCGCATCTTTGCTGCCCAGGTCTCTGCAGCCCTGGCGCGGGCATTCCAGCAGGAAAAGGAAGCGGAGGAAACTCAGGAACGGAGAACGCTGGATGAGATGGGGCGGCGGATCACGGAGATGGCAGCTTCTGGCAGCCTCGACAACCTGCTGTGTGAGCTGCGCGAGCAGGCTGCCAGGCTGATGGATGTCAGCAATTTTCTCGTTGCCCTGGTTGAACCTGACACCGCTGAACTGTTGGATTTTCGGTTCCACTGCGTGCAAAATGAGATTCAACCGCGCAAATGGCACCCACACAGCGACGGGCTGATCCGGCACCTGATCGAAAAAAACGAGCCGCTCTGGTTTCCCAATGCTGCAGAGGCAGACTATCGGCTTCACAACCACATCCTGCCTGTTGGGGAGATGTCGCAGTGTTGGTTGGGAGTTCCTCTGCGGGTGGAAGGACGTGCAGCGATCGGTGCGGTGGTGGTGCAGGATGCTCAGTACCCCTATCGGTACACACAGCGTCACCAGCAGATGTGGATGGCACTGACCGAGCAGATTGCAGGGGCGATCGAACTGACCTATCAGCGCGAAAGGGAGCAGGCGCGTCGGCAGCGCGGCGAGTTTCTGGACGCAATCAAAGGGCATTTGCATCCGGTCATTCAAGAAAACGAAGATTGGTTCTGGCACCTGGTCCTAAAATTTGTGACCGACGCGATGGGTCTGCGGTTCAACCGTGCACTGGTTTTTTTGCGCAAGGAGGATGAGCGGGTCTGTTGGCGTGGTCGGCTGGGGATCGGCCATCTGGAGGCCGGGCAGGCCCGGTGCACCTGGGAGACATTGGCTGAGCGTACAGTCTCGGTCAAAGAGTGGGTCAAAGAGTTTGTCAAGTATCTGCGGGTACGGTGTGAAGAGGAGGGCACACCGTTGGAGCAGAAGGTGTCTGGCTGGCAGCTGGCGGAG
>JAPLGY010000250.1 GCA_026389955.1 Caldilinea sp.
GTTGATCCTTGCAGCCGGCTCAGCACCGCCTGGTCCCACATCGACGCCGTATGTCCAAACCAGACGTCACCTGCGGCTGCGCCATAGATCGAGACGATGGAATTGCTGCCCAACCCAGAATTGGCGGTTGTGTAAGCTGTCCACCGGCGTCCATCAAACACGCGCGCGCCGCCTTCATACCTGGCATCATACAGGCCAAACCACAACCGTCCAAGGACATCCTGCCCAATAACGCTTGCCGTGTCCGAAATGACCTGCTGCGTCGTCCCACGTCGTACGTCGTGAAAGCTGGCGGCAGGCAGCGCCGTCACCGACATCGGTCGGCTAAAATCGATTGTGACCGTGCCGCGCTCCATGCCTACTGGCTGCGGCGTCACGGTCATGCTGAGCGCAAAGGCTGGCGCTTCCTGTTCTGGGTTGGCCAGCGGAGGACTGTAGAGAACCCTGCCCACCGTGGAACTGACCGTGTCACAGCCATTTTCGTCGAAGGTGCAGTCGCGAATACGGCTGGGAATCTGGCTGGCGTCGATGTTCCAGAAATTGCTGGCGACGTCAACAGTGAAATTCTGCGTGCCTGCCTGCCCATCGGCCAGGTAAAGATCGTAGGTGCCGTTGCCAAAGAGGTTGTTGTGGGCGATGGAAACCGAACCAGCAGCCTGCCCACCCAGTTGAAGGCCATTGCCGGCGTTGTGAATGATGGTGTTGTAACGCACGCCGCCCAGCTGACCGATGCGAAAGTTGTTGACTGGGTTGGTTTCGTCTGCAGACGTCCAGCCATTGTCGAGCAGCTGGCCGGCGGCGTTGAGTCGCTGCGCCCAGAGACTTGGCACACCCGTACGAGTGTCAGACCAGACGACCAGGTACTCGTTGCGCTGGCTGTTGTAGGCGACAGCCGGGCCGCCAATACTGAGAAATGTTCCAGTGCTGAGGGGTGTCTGGAGAGAGGAGACGACAATCAGCGGGCCTGATGTTGACCCGTTTTCACTCAGCCGCTGCGCATACAGCCTGTACGCCGCAGAAAAATCCATTTCAGGCCTTGTATTTGGCTGGGGATTGTAGGCCCAGGTTGCCAGAAACTCATTGGGCGTGCCCCCATAGACCAGACGCGGGGAGTGCGCCAGCCCGGTGTCAGAGAAGATAAGCGTGGGGCTGATCGGCAGCGTCCCGTCGCTGTTGACGGGCAGATTCAGGAGAAAACGTGGGTCACTCCATTCACTCCAGCCGCGGGTCTGCTCCCACATCACGGCATAGCGGCTTGCACCGGCACCAAACGCAACAGCTGGCCGACGGGCATAGGACACAGTGTCGTACTCAGCCAGCAGGGTCGCCGTCACAGACTGCGTTGCTTCTTCAATCCAGGCCCCGTAGAGTCCCCACCGGTCTGAATAGAGGGTGACAAGTGCCTTGCCGCTGGCGTCGACAGCCAGGTCGCCCAGATAAACGTTCATGCCCGTCATGTCTGTGTCAAAGCTGATCGCAATTGCGCTGCCGGCAGGCACACCTGCGGCCGTCAGCCTCTGGACAGCTGTTTTTTGCACACAACACGGGTCGTTCTCCTGAAATTGGTAGGCGACGAGAAAGTTGTCGACCGCAGGCAGATAGCTCACTCGAACTGCGGACGGCGAAGATACCGCAGAGACAGACAAGACATCACCGCTGATCTGTCCATCTGCGGTGACAAATCTTCCTTGCACGTCGTTTGTCCCAGCCCACACAACAAAATAACGATCTTGTGCTGCTTGATAGACAACCTGAGCCGCGTGCCCGCTGGATGAAGTCGAAACAAGGAGCTCTGTACCCAGCGGGGCTCCGTCCGCAGCAAGCCGCAGCATTTTGACAGCGTTTGAGGCTGCCGATTCTATCCAGACAGCGAGATACTCATCTCGGCCTGGGTGGTAAGCCAGCGCCGGATAGTTCTGGCTGACGCCGCTCGCCTGCACATCCAGCGTCACTGCCGCGCTGCCAGACTGACACGGCGGCATGGTGCAGGCGCCACCGCCGTTGTTTGCAATCAGGTTGTACTCAATCTGCACATGCTGCAGGCCAAAGGCAAAAACACCGCCACCGTTGCCAACAATCACGTTGTTGCGAATCACGGGTGCACTGGAACCGTCAGACCACCACCAACTCTGCCCCAGGCTGACAGCTGTGCCGCTGTTGTCCTGAATCACGTTGCCGAGGATGCTGGGGGATCCGGAGAGGCTGATCGCCGTACCGCCGCTGTGCAAGGTGTTGTTCCAGATACTGGGACTGCCATTGCCCAAGATGCCGCTGGAAACTCCTGTCAACATGTTTTGTTGGATCAGCGGCTGGCCGCCGTTGAGCACGATGGCGTTATCCCCGTGGCCAGACATCGTGTCGACGTTGCCATTCCCCCAAAACTCATTTCGTTCAATCCGCGGCGACCCGCCGTTGTTGTTGTTGCCGATCTGAAGACTCGTGCCGTTGCTGCGGAAAGTCGAATCTGCAATGTAAGGTGAGCGTGTGCTCAGGCTGACCGCCAGCTCTGCAGAGTTGACCTCCACAAACTGGAGCACGCTGCCCGCCAGGTAGTTTCCAGCAGCATCGTAGCTGGCATCGACCGCAGTCTCCAAAAAGCGAATCCCGCTCCATGCCGCGTTGGTGATCGAATTGGTCGTAAAGAGGATCGGCTGCGCCGCCGTGCCGCGCGCAATCAATGTGCCGTCCACGCGAATGAATTTGCCTGGATTGGCTTTGATCACGGTGCCCGGTTGGATTGTAAGGGAAACGCCCTCGCCGACGATGACACTGCCGTTGAGAACATAGATCTTGTCGCTGGTCCAGGTGGAGTTGGCGCTGTAGATCGTGTTGTCCAGCGTCTCGACTGCGCTGCGCACCTGCGCAGTGAAAGGCACAGCCAGGCTGTAGCCGCCGGCGCCGCTCAGGTTCAATGTAAACGAAAATGCATGGTTGTAAGGCGCACTGCCCGAAATTGTCACTCCGAAGGGAGCGCCGCTGTTGCTGCCAAGCTGGCCAGGCGCAATGTCGCCGAACGCGCCGCTGGCATCGGTGAGGGTGACATAGGGGTCGCTGCTGGTGAGCGTGCCCTGTAGATCCTGCCCTGACAACCACAAATTGCGCACGTTGAGCACCAGTTGGAACGCCTGCCCCGGTGCGGGTCGAGCGTTGGACTGGCCGTCGATGGCATAGCTTTCCACCGCAGCGCGCGCTTGCGGCGTTGTCGCCAGCGCTGCGGCGGCATCGATGCGCCCCTGCCCCAACTGCCCTGCGCGCGCAGGGTTCAGGCTGTCGAGGGAGACCGCTGTATTGAGAATC
>JAPLGY010000325.1 GCA_026389955.1 Caldilinea sp.
GGCAGTCTCCTGAATGGGCTGGAAAAATCGTGCAACCAAATGTATTGTAGGCGAGCGAGGAAAGAAGTGCCAAGCGGAGGGGGGACTCTCTGTAAAAAGCTGGGGGCTCGCCTGCGAGCCCCCAGCTTTTGTCAAAAACGATGGATGTTATCCCATCGCTGCCTGCTTGACCTCAATTTTTTTGGGCTTGACCGCTGCTGCTTTGGGCAAGGTCAACGTCAAAACCCCATTCTCATGCACGGCCTCGATTTTGTCAGCGTCGACTGCCCCTGGCAGGGCCACGCGGCGCATGAACGCCCCAAAACGTCGCTCCCGCAGGTGGTAGGTCTCTTCCTGAACCTCCTGCTCTGCCTTCAGCTCTCCTTTGATGGTGAGCACGTTGTCGTTCAGGGTGACCTCGACATCCTTGGCCGGCACCCCCGGCACCGACGCTTGGACGATGTAGGCGTCCTCTTTCTCGACAACGTCCAGGGCCAACCCCATCATTTCCCCGCGGCGATCCCAGAGAATAGGAAAGCGGGAAAAGTCATCCTCAAAGAACCGATCCAGCATCTGGCGCATGTTTGCAAGCTCACGGTAAGGTTCCCAACGAGTGATGTTTGTCATTCTGGTTGCCTCCTGATCGAACCAATCTCTAGACAGCACACCTTTTTGACTGCCTTTGTCTCTCAGTATAGACGGACAGTGTCTGAAAAACGTATGCGCACGGTTAGAGGTTTGTCTGCATTCGGCACTACAGGCGCACGATGCCCAGCAGAGCAAGCACGAGCAGGATCAGGGGCTGATGGACCAGGTAGATCGCCAGCGAATGGCGGCCCAGGAAGCGCAGCCCGCGCACTGGGGCGAGCTCCCCCCAGCCCGGCAGCGGGATGAGGCGGCGGTTGTCAGCGTAGAACCAGTTGCCCACCCAGACTCCCAGCAGCACCACCCCGAACCAGGGAACGAGTGGAAAGTAGTCGACCGCCGGATAGATGGTCGGGGGGATGCCGATGGGGGCCAGCCAGTGGCCGTCGACAAAGACACTGGTCATCCACGGGCCGAAAACGAGCGGCAGCCAGCGCCCGTCGAAGCGAAGCGGCTCGATCCATTTGCCCACCAGCGAGAAAGCCAGCCACAACAACAGATTGGGCCACCGCAGCCCCAGCAATGGGTACGCCAGCACCGTGGCCGCCCCGATCAAGTGCAAGATGCCAAAATCCACCCGTCCGACCCCGGCCACAGCCACCACAACGGTGATGACCATGCCGAGCCCAAAAATTTTGAGCCCGCGACGCAGATAGCGCAGAAAGAGCCGGCTGCCAGGGGGCTGGCTGGCCCGCTCGCGGCGGTAGACCAGCGTCAGCGAGACCCCGACCAGGATCAAAAAGCTCCCCGCTGTGAAACGCTGCCAGTACTTCCAAAACCCTTCCCAGAGCACGATGTCGGGCAGGACGCGCCAGTACCAGAGATCCCACAAGGTGTGGTAGACGATCATGGTCAGGATCGAGACCCCACGCAGGGCGTCCACTTCCCAGAAACGCTGGCGGGATGGGGAGGGCTTTGGGGCAGTTGGCTTTGCCATGCTCGCTCCTCTGGCTGTCAGCCAGGTGTGGGAGGCCAATAGAAACTGCAATGGCCCGATTATATCACGGAGCGGTCCAAATTCTACACAGAACTGGGATCTGGCCGAACGGTGCCGATTCAGGTACAATAAGGTTCGAGCAATTTTTGGAGAGGAAGGGGCATGATGGGACTCAACTGCGACGTTGCCCGGGCACGGGCGGGCCATGTCAGACTGCTGTGCGATACGCTGGCTGTGGTCGACTTTCTGGCAGAAGCTGCCGGCCAGGGTGCAGCGACCACGCTGCGCGACCCGAACGACGGGGACACAGGGTGGACGGTGTTGGAGGTGCTTTGCCATCTGCGGGACTTCGACCGGATTTTTTTGGAGCGGGCCCGCCGGATCGTGGCAGAGCCAGAGCCGCTGCTGACCGCCTACGACCACGAACAGATGGCGGTCGATGGGCGTTACAACGAGCAGGATCTTTCTGCGGTGCTGGCGGCGCTGCGCAGTTCACGCACAGAATTTGCGGCATTTTTCAAGTCGCTGACCGCTGAACAGTGGGAGCGGGCCGGCACCCACCCGGAGCGAGGCCGTTTTAGCCTGGACGACGCGCTGATGCAGGTTGGCCTGCACGACGTCCTGCACCTGGAACAGATCACCCGAATTTTGCGAGGTTAGACGATGGGCTCTTTCCTCCGCCTGGCCATCAGTACCGCGCTCACTGCGTTGGCAGTGCCTTTTTATCTGCGTTGGAGCAGCCAACAGGTCAACTATCAGTTTGACAAGATGCAGAAGGCGGCCCATTTTACGCCGGGGGCGGAGCCCCCGCTGCCCCCCGTTGTGGTGGCCGGCGCCGTCGGGATCGGGATCGGCCATTTCGTGGTAGGGCGGCTGCTGCGCCTGGGCTGGCTGGAGGCGGCGGCCAACCTGCTGCTGGGCCTGCTGTTGGGTGTGACGGTCTTTATCTATCGTTCTGAGGACGAGGAAGTCTGAACTGGATCCAAACCATGTACGCTTTTTATCGTTCACCGGAAACATTGGGCGAAGCACTGGCGTGGAAGGCACAGGATGGCCACAACGTCCGTGCGGTGGCTGGGGCGACTGACCTGCTGCTGGAGATCGAGCGCGGGGTGCGCCGCAGCGACAGCGGCGAGCCACCGGGTCTGCTCGACCTCACCCGGATCCCAGGGCTGGCCACGATCGAAGAGCGGGCTGGCTGGATCCACATCGGCCCACTGGTCACCCACAACCAGTGTGTGGCCAGCCCGCTGGTTGTCGAGCGGGCTTTCCCGCTGGCACGTGCCTGTTGGGAGGTGGGGGCTCCCCAGATTCGCAACCGGGCCACGCTGGTCGGCAACCTGGTGACGGCCAGCCCGGCCAACGACACGATCGTCCCGCTGCTGGCGCTCGACGCCCAGGTGACGGTTTGCAGCCTGGAGCGAGGGGAGCGTACGCTGCCGCTGGCGGAGTTTCTCACCGGTTTTCGGAGAGTCGATCTGGCGCCGGACGAGCTGGTCACCGGCCTGGCTGTGCGTGCGTTGGGCCCACAGCACGCGGGGCTCTTCATCAAACTGGGGCTGCGTCAGGCACAGGCCATCAGCGTGGTCAGCGTGGCGGTTCTGATCGAGCGGGCTGCCTCCGCAGGGCCAGTCGTGAGCGCTGCGATCGCGCTGGGCGCAGTCGCACCTGTCGTGGTGCGTGCCGCCGCTGCCGAAGCTGCGCTGGTCGGCCAGCTGCTCACCCCAGCATCGATCGCTGCGGCCGCGCGTCTTGCCGTCGAGGCTGCGTCCCCGATCGACGACCTCCGCAGCAGTGCCGCCTATCGCCGGGCGATGGTAGAAACCTTGACGGCGCGCGCGCTGCACCAGATCGCTGACGGCCAGGAACGGGCTGGCTGGCCCGACCACCCGGTGCTGCTCTGGGGCAGCACCGACGGCAGCTGGCCAGTTTCTGGAGATGCAGGTCTGCCGCCAGAAGAGGCCTGCGTCAATGGCCGGAACGTTCGCCTGCCAGGGGCGATGACCCTGCTGGAGAGCCTGCGCGCAGCCGGTTTTTGGGGCGT
>JAPLGY010000328.1 GCA_026389955.1 Caldilinea sp.
ACATGGCGCGCGGGCGCGAACGCGGCCTCGACGCCGCGCTGCTCGACCGCCTCGAACTCGACGATGCCTGCATCGACGCGATGATCGCAGCAGCCAACGACAGGGCAAAAAGCGTGTCCACCCACTGGGTGCGCACGCCGTAGACCTGCGCCACTTCAGCGTCAAAGGTGGTGAACAGGAGCTGTTTGTACAACAACAGGATGGCCGCTGCCACCAGCAGCGCAATGGCCGCCACCACACCGACCTGCTCCCAGGTGACCCCCAAAATATTGCCAAAAAGCGCTGCGTCGAAGGACTGTGTAAAACGCCGGTAGCGGCTGATCAGCGCCACCCCCACCGCAAAACTGGCGGTCGTGATCACCCCGATCGCCGCGTCTGCCCCGATCCGGGTGCGGCGCACGGTCTGGTTGATCAACACGGCGGTCAGAAATCCCCACAGCCCTGCCCCCACATAGAAATCCCACTGCATCACATAGGAGACGACAGCCCCCCCGAAGATCGCATGGGAGAGACCATGGCCGATATAGCTCATGCCGCGCAGCACAATGTAGACCCCCAACAGACCGCAGAGGGCGCCCGACAGCACCGCCACACTCAGCCCCGTGCGAAAGAACTCGTAGGCAAAGGGTTCAATCAGCCACTGCATGGCGCACACGCTCCTCAGGAGGACGGGATGAATTCTGGCCGCCGACGGTTTCCACAACGGGATGGCCCAACACCGGCTGCGGCAAAATTTCTTGGAGCGTATGGGCGTGCGGGCGCTGGTGGACGAGCAGCGCCCCGTTGTGGCGCACCACAACCATCTCGCTCCGATAGGTCTCGCTGAGGACAGCCTCGGTGAAAACCTGCTCGGGCGGCCCTTCTGCAACCACAGTTCGGTTCAGGCAGACAAGCCAGGGCACATGTGCGGCCGCCGCGTTCAGGTCGTGGGTCGTCATTAGAATTGTCAGCCCCTGCCGGTTGAGATCTGCCAGCAGATGCAGAATCGTTTCCGCCGTGCGCATGTCCACCCCGCTGGTCGGCTCATCCAGCACCAGCAGGTCGGGACGGGAAATCAGCGCACGGGCCAGAAAAACCCGCTGCTGTTGCCCGCCCGACAGCGCACGGATATGGCGGGCAGCCAGGGAGCCGATCTCGAGCTGCTCCAGCATCTCTCGGGCCTCCCTGCGGTCGGCAACACTGTGCCAGGGTCCCCAGCCGCTCCGCCGCACACGCCCCATCAGCACCACCTGTTCGACCGTCACCGGAAAATTCCAGTCGACCGTTTCTAGCTGGGGAACATAGCCGATCCGTCCAGATTGACGCCCATCGATCTGCTCCCCATCCAACGCTGCCGTGCCGCGCGTCGGACGCAACAGCCCCAGCACCAGCTTGAGCAGGCTGGTCTTGCCCGCCCCGCTGGGCCCGACCAATCCGGCAAATTGTCCGCGATGCAGGTGCAGCGACACATCGCTCAAAACCGGGACGGCGTTGTACCCAAATGTGACGTTGTGTACTTCAACCAATGGGCGCACGGTTGTCCCTCACTGGCTTTGCTCGACGCGGCTGTCTGTGCCGGGAATGTTGCGTGTGTCAAAGGCGTCGAAGATCGTCGGGTCCCCCCCCAGAGCGGCAGCCATCGTGCGCAGATTGGCGGCCATCAGCCCCAAGTAAGAATGTTGGTCGTCCCCCGGCTGGCCCGGCAGGTCGTCGTCACGCAGGTCATCGACGTAGACGGCCCCCGTCTCACGCGCGATCTGCTCGAGCACCGTCGACGGAAAGACTTCCGAGCCGAAAATGGCCGGCACCTGCTCGGCCTTGAGCTGGTCGATGAGCGCCGCCAACTCGCGCGCCGACGGTTCGGCAAAATCCGACGGCTGGATCGCACCGACCACCGTCATGCCGTAGACCGGCGCAAAATAGGCCCACGAGTCGTGATAGGTCAACAATTTTCGATTTTCTGGCGGAATGCTCTCCACCGTCTCCCGGATCGCACCATCCAGCGCCTCGATCCGCTCGGCCAAAAGGGCATAGTTGGCTGCATAGTATTCGGCATGCTGCGGGTCGCGTTCGCTCAGCTTGTCGCGCACGATCTCCGCATACCGGAGCGCATAGAAAGGGTTGGGCCACAGATGAGGGTTGGGGCTGCCAGCCTCAAGCGGGAATGAAAAATCGTAGACATACGCTTCAGGCGTGATCGTCTGGTCGCCCAACAGCACGATCTCACTCTGCTCGCTTGCATTGGCCTCGGCCAGCCGCAACACCGACTCCTCCAGCTTGAGCCCGTTGATGAAGATCAGATCCGCGTCGGCCAGCTGACGAACATCTGAAGGTGCCGGCTCGTATGTGTG
This sequence comes from Caldilinea sp., assembly GCA_026389955.1. The sequence continues at coordinate 2,331 of JAPLGY010000328.1, forward strand.
CGAGTTGACACCCTCCGGCACGATGCCGACGATCACAGCCCGGTCTCCGGCGATGTTGTAGACAAGGTTGGTGATCGGGGAGACGGTCGTGACGATCCGCAGCATGTCAGGCTCGGCTGCCTCTGGGCTGACAGGAGCCAGCCCCGGCGCCGCACAGCCGGCCGCCAGCCACAGCCCTGCCAACCAAAGGGCCCCGTTCGAAAGTGCTCGTATCATGCCTGGTTCCTTTGCAAAAATAGCTGAACAACAAAAGTGAAATTCTATTTTCTCGTTTTTGCAAACAATTGCATGTGCGATTCCTTACAAAACAAGCAAGCTCACCGAAAGTGTGGGGGAGGCCGGTTTATGATTGAGCTGCTAGCGAATGCCCGGTGCAGGTCTGGCACCAGCCAAAAATGACTGTGTGGTCGACGTCCGCCACAAAGGCGTAGTGCAAGCGCAGCGCTGATGTCAGCGGTTCGAACAGTTCGTGCGAAAATTCAAACGAGCGCCCGCAGCTGCGGCAGACGGCATGGTGGTGGGTGGCGTGGGTGTGCAGCGCGTAGGCGGTGGCGCCGGTCCCCATGTTCGCTTCGGTCATCAGATCCAACTCCAGCAACAGCTCGAGTGTGCGATAGATGGTGGCCAGGTTGATGTAGCTGTTGACCTGCTGGACATGGGTGTAGATCTGCTCGGCGGTCATATGGCCAGGGAGCTGTTCGATCGCCTCCAAAATGATTGCCCGCTGCGGGGTCACGCGCAGCCCGCGCGCTCTAAGTGCGTCGAGTAAAATGGTCGGCAAGGCGTGGCTCCTGGGTGGGCATAAAAACTGAAAGCTCGTTGTCTGCATGCTTGCCACTGATGTGCAAGCAGCGAATATCGTAATCTTACTGCACAGTTACAAAGGAACCAAGAGAGCATGGTCGATCGCAAAGCCGAAGAACCTGCGGAGCAATGGGTGGCCTTGCCGGACCGGGGGGAAGAAATTCGGCTGCATACGCTGCAGTGGGCAGGGGAGGGGCGTCCTTTTGTCCTGCTGCACGGGCTGGCCAGCAACGCGACCACCTGGTCTGCCGTCGCGCGCCGGCTGGCGGCGGCTGGCCACCGTGTCGTCGCTGTGGACCAGCGTGGGCACGGACGCAGTGACAAGCCGGAGAGCGGCTACGATTTTGCTGCGGTCGTCGCTGACCTGCACGCGCTGCTCGCTGTGCTTGCGCTGGACGAACCGGTGATCGCCGGTCAGTCGTGGGGAGGGAACGTGGTGCTGGCATACGGGGCCTGCTATCCTGGGCAAGCCCATCGGCTGGTCTTTGTCGACGGTGGTTTTCTGGATCTGCAGGGGCGCCCTGGCATGAACTGGGAACGGACAGCGAGCGAACTGCGTCCTCCGCCGTTGGCCGGCACCCCGCGCGCGCAGCTGGCAGCTCGGCTGCGCCAGCACCACCCAGACTGGTCTGCAGAGGGGATCGAAGCGACGTTGGCCAATTTTGAGCAGCTGCCCGACGGCACGGTGCGCCCCTGGCTGACACTGGATCGGCATCTGCAGATCTTGCGTTCGCTTTGGGAGCAACGCCCGGCCTCCTTGTATGCGCAGGTGGCGTGTCCGGTCACGATCGTCGTTGCCGAGGAGCCCCACTCACCGGAGTGGCAGAGGCTCAAACAGCAGCAGGTCGCTGCCGCCGAACGGGGTCTGGCGCAGGTACAGGTCCACTGGCTGGCTGAGACAGCCCACGACATCCATGTGCATCGTCCTGCCACGCTGGCAGCGCTGATGCTGGCTGTCACAGAACCGAAAGGATTGTAAGAAGCGATGGTGTTGCGTCCTGGTCTGATCACGTTGTTCGGGTCGGGGGAGACTGCCCCCGGCACACAGAAGGTCTATCATGCGCTGTTCAGCCAGCTGGCTGAGCCGCCTCGTGTGGCGATCCTGGAAACACCGGCTGGATTTGAGCCCAATTCGGACTATGTCGCCGGGCAGATTGGGGCCTATCTGTGCAAGCGGCTGCAAAATTTTCGGCCGACAGTGGCGGTGGTGCCAGCACGGCGGCGTGGCACACCGTTCAGCCCAGACGAACCGGCGCTGTTGCAGCCACTGTACAACGCCAATATGTTGTTCATGGGGCCTGGCAGCCCCACCTATGCGGTCCGCCAGCTTGCCGGTTCACTGGCCTGGCATATGCTGCGGGCGTTGCACCGCCTTGGCACCCACCTGGTCTTTTCCAGCGCCATGGTGCTGGCCTCCAGCCGATCCACGCTTCCCATCTACGAGATCTACAAGGTAGGCGAGGAGCTGCACTGGAAACCAGGGCTGGATCTTTTCGGGGATTTTGGCCTGTCGCTGATCTTGGTCTCTCACTGGAACAACGGCGACGGGGGGGAGGTGCTCGACACCAGCCGATGTTATCTAGGTCAGGCGCGGTTTGGCCAGCTGCTGAAGCTGTTGCCCGACGACCCGCAGCGGCGGGTCGTCGGCATCGACGAAAACACGGCTCTGACGCTCGACCTGGCCGCCGGCACGTGCGTCGTGCGCGGTGCAGGCGGTGTGTCCGTTCTGCATGCCGGCACCGTGGCCCGTTTCGAGGCCGGCTCCCAGTTCGACCTGCATCTGCTGGGCAACGCACAACTGCCGGCCGCGGCAGCGGGCATCCCGGAAGAGATCTGGGGGCAGGTCCTGGCTGCCCAGAGGCACGCCCACACCGCACGCACAACCCTGCTTGCGCCAGACGCCGCCGCTTTGGGGCTGTTGCAGGAACGCACAGCGGCCCGAGAACGTCGTGACTGGTCCGAGGCCGACCGGCTGCGCCGGCAGCTGGAAACGTTGGGCTGGCGCGTGCAGGACACGCCGCAGGGACCCCAGCTGGAGGCGCTCGGCTGACCCGCACCCTGCACCCTCATACAGCGGCGTTGGACTCAGCGGCGTTGGACTCAGCGGCGTTGGAAGCGCTGTGGATGCCAGGCAAGGAAAGCGCCCCCCAGAAATCCAAAGAGATGTCCCTGCCAGGAAACTTCTGGGTGAAGCGGCAGCAGCCCCCACAACATCCCCCCGTACAAGAGCAGTGCCGCTGCAGCAATCCCCAGGGCAACCACGCTGCGCTCGCGGCCGCCGCGCGCCAGCAAATAGCCGAAGAGCCCAAAGATCACCCCGCTGCTGCCGAGATGGATCGACGCTTCACCGCCCAAAAGCCAGATCCCTGCTCCGCTTGTCAACAAAGAGACCAGCACCACCCAGAAAAAGTCGTTGATCTGCCGCACCATGACGAACCAGCCCAACACCAGCAAAGGAATCGTATTGGCGAACAGATGGCCGAAACCTGCGTGCAGCCATGGGGCGATCACAATCGCCCGCAGCCCGTCCAACGTCCGCGGCTGAATTCCCCACCCGTCGAGGGCACCGTCCAGCACGAGCCAATCTGCCAGCTCGATCAGATAGAGCCCTGCGACCAAGGCACCCAAAATTTTTGCCTGGTGTTTTAGCCGGGAGCGCATCCGCTCTGTGCGCAGCAGCGCTGTCTCGCGCAGATCGATTTTTGCCATGCTCTTCCCTTCCTCTTCAATGCCATCCGCTGCGGCCGTCGATCGACGCAGCCCTTCCAGTTTCCGCCACCCAGCGCCGCCACCCAGCGCCACTGGCCTGCGCTTCGACAACGGCCTCAGCGCTGGATGCTGCCAATGTATCCGCTTCTGGCCCAGGTTGACAAGCAAGCCATAGACAGGTCAGAATAATGGCCACGATGGCCTACACACTGAACGATCCCTTTCGTGCCTTGCGCACAGTGCTGCGGCTGAGCGGCAGTGCCACCTTGTTGGCCGGCGCTGCCCTTCTGCTCGTCCCTGCAGGGCCAGCCGTCAGCGCCCTGCAGCTCGGGAACGGGCCGCTCTGGCCGCTGCGGCTGGCGGGGGCCGCCCTGCTGGCCCTGGGTGTCTTTTATCTTCTCTCCGCCAACGAGCGCACGGTCCACTTTGCCACGTTGGTGACCTGTTCGCTCGGCAACGGGTTGCCCGCCGTGCTGGTTGTCGCCGCCTACTTGCAGCGGGAACTGGCGCTGCTCGTCTGGCCGCTGCAGGCTGCCATGTTGCTGTTGTTTGTCTTCTGGCTGGCTGGGGCAGTTGTGCCCCTGCGTTTTCTCAACGCCGAGTACCAGGACGAGTAACAGCGACTGGCTGAGAAGGTATTGTCCTGCTTCGATCTACGCAACCAGGCCGAAAAAGTTGCAACACCTGCGCGCTGCGCAGACATCCGGCGAGCTGGGCAGCGGCCGTGCCCCATCTGTGCCGCAAAATTTTCCTCTTCCTGAGCAGGGTGACAGGCTGGCGGGCTTTGCAGTATAATTTTTGAATCTTACCATCCATTCTGCTACGAAGACAGAAGGCCATGTCAAATATCTATGATGAACGGACCGTGGAGCTGATCGAGGCGTTCCACAAACAATTCGGGCAGTCTCCGCGTTATCTCAGCCGGGGTCCTGGCCGTGTCAATCTGATCGGCGAGCACACCGACTACAACGATGGCTTTGTGCTGCCGGTGGCGTTGAAGCGTTCTGTCCAGATCGTCTTGCGCCCGCGCCCTGATCGGCAGGTGCGCATCTTTTCCGCAGAATTCGGGGAAGACGGCTCCTTTGACCTGGATGCGATCGTCTTCAACCCGGATCAGCTGTGGCTCAACTACATCCAGGGGGTGGCCCAAAGCCTCGAAGCGGAAGGGTTGAGGCTGGTTGGGATCGATGCGCTGGTCAGCGGCAACGTGCCGCGCGCCAGCGGTCTGAGCAGCTCTGCTGCGCTGGAGATTGCCAGCGCCCACGCTTTTTTGGCGGCCGCCGGCCAGAACCATCTGCTGTCCGGCCCGCGTCTGGCCCAACTGGCCCAGCGCGCTGAAAATCGGTTCGTTGGGGTCAACTGTGGCATCATGGACCAGTTCATCAGCGAACTGGGCCGCGCCAACCATGCGCTGCTGATCGACTGCCGGTCGCTGGAGTACCAGCTGGTTTCAGTCCCTGAGGAGGCTGCGTTGGTGATCGGCAACACCCGCGCCAGCCGCTCGTTGGCCTCCAGCGCCTACAACGAACGGCGCAGCGAGTGCGAGCAGGGTGTGGCCTTGCTGCAGAGGGTGCTGCCCGGCATTCGTGCGCTGCGGGACGTGAGCAGTGCCCAGCTGGAGGCGGAGCGGGCCCGGCTGCCCGAAACTGTCTACCGCCGCTGCCGCCATGTCGTCTCTGAAAACGAGCGGGTCCTGCGCTGTGTTGCTGCCCTGCAGGAAGGGGATCTGGCGGCCGCCGGCCGGCTGATGGACGCCAGCCACGACAGCTTGCGCGACGATTACCAGGTCAGCAGCGCCGCCCTCGACGCCATGGTTGAGACGATGCGCGAGGTAGCGGGCACCAAGGCTGCCGACGGAGCCAGCGTCGTCGCTTTGGAGGAGTAGCGGCGGCTACGAAATCAGCTCGGCGGGCAGATGTTCCAGACGATCGTGGCTGTGCAGGCGCCAGACTTCGCGACCCGGGTGTTCGACACACTCAAAATGGGTGATCCCTGTGTTGTGCGTCCAGATTTCGCAGCGGCGCCAGGGTCCGATGTTGAAAATATGGTCGAAGGCAAATTCGATCACCCCACCGTGGCAGACCACGATCACCTTTTGGCCATGGTGCCGTTCGAGCAGCTCTTCGAGAAAGACGCCGACACGCGCCCGGAAATGCATCAGGGTTTCGCTGCGCGGCTCCTTCATGACAGGGGCAAAGGGGCGAGCACTGGCCCAGACCCCCGAGTATTCGCCCGGTTCGTCGTCGGTGGCCCAAGGCACATGGTCGAAACGATTGTTGCCGATCTCGCGCACACGGTCGTCGAAACAGACTGGCTGGCCGTAGGCGCTGGCCAACGGCAGGACCGTCTCTCGAGCACGCTGCATGGTGCTGGCATAGAGCACCGAGACAGCCAAAAGTTTATGGGGCAGCCACAGAGCCAGGGCATTGGCCTGCTTTTCCCCCAATTCAGTCAACGGCTGATCCCAGTTGGTGCCTCGCCAGTCAGGCAGATTGACATAGCTTTGGCCGTGGCGAATCATGTATAGATGCATGGCGGCGGTTCTCTCACTTTGTTGGCGGGGCAGGTGGCCCCCAGTCATGGGTTGCAGATCCATTCTTTTTTGCGTTCTGATGGAACGAACGCTCCCTATTGTAGCCCAGGAAGGAACGATCGCAGGTTTTGGTACGCTCTGGAGAAGACAAGATGACAATACGTCTGGAGTTTCAGGATGCCTACAGACAGCAGTTCGAGGCAGAGGTCGTGGACCTGCGCCAGCTGCCTGCCGGCCCCGTCGTTGTGTTGGACCGCAGCTGCTTTTATCCAGCTTCGGGCGGGCAGCTGCACGATCTCGGCCAACTGGCCGGCGTTGCCGTGGCAGCTGTCGCCGTCGAACAAGGGGTGGTGCTGCACCGGCTGGCCGCTGTCCCCCCGTTTGGGGTCGGCGACAGGGTGGCCGGGCAGATCGACTGGGCGCGGCGCTACGACCAGATGCAGCAGCATTCGGGGCAGCATCTGCTCTCCCAACTGATCCACCGGCTGTACAGCTACGAAACGGTCGCTGTGCATTTTGGCAGCGAGGAATCCACGCTGGATCTCGACTGCGCCGAGTTGTCTCCAGCGGCGCTGGCAGAGATCGAGGAGGCGGCCAACCAACTGGCCTGCCGGGCGCTGGCGATCCGCTCCTACTTTGTCGACGAACAGGCCGCTGCTGCTCTGCCGCTGCGCCGCCCGCCCCAGGTCACCGGCCCAATCCGGATCGTCGAGATCGACGGCTACGACTATTCCGCCTGTGGCGGCACACATGTCCACACGACCGCCGAGCTGACACCGCTCAAGCTGATCCGCCAGGAACGACGCCGCGGCCAGAGCCGGCTGACTTTTTTGTGTGGCTTGCGCGCCTGGCGCGACTATGCGGAAAAACATCGGC
>JAPLGY010000309.1 GCA_026389955.1 Caldilinea sp.
ATCTGCTGCGGAGAATCGCCGCTGGCGTACATGAGTTCCAGAACTCGTTTGGCGGTGTTCTGGTTGATTTTTTTGTCGTCGACCAGCTGGAGCAAGGCGGCAAACTGGGCGGGGAGCACCTTGGTGGTGGCGATTTGACGCAGGTCCTGGCCTTCACCGTCGGCGTTGAGCAGCCGGAAGAGTTCGCCGGTCATCCAGGTCGCCACCCGCTGTGGCCTGCCCGCCTGCACTCCATAAACGGCAACGCTTTCTTCAAAGAAACGGGAGACCAGCGTCTCGCTCGCCAAAATGTCGGCCTCGCTGCGGCGCACCCCCCAGCTGCGCTCGAAACGGTCTCGTTTGGCGGCTGGCAGCTCGGGCAGGGATGCGGCCAGCTGTTCCACCCAGGTGGCGTCCACCCGCAGCGGTGGCAGATCTGGCTCAGGAAAATACCGGTAGTCGTGGGCGTCTTCTTTGCTGCGCTGCACCACGGTGCGCTGTCGCTCCTCATCCCAGCCCATGTTCACCTGTTCGACAGTGCCGCCCGCAGCCAGCAGGCCCGACTGACGTTCCAGCTCATAGGCGATCGAGCTGCGCACTGCCCGGAAGCTGTTGAGATTTTTGACCTCTACCTTCACGCCGTAGTGGCCGTCGATCTTTTGGGCCAGGGTGCGCACGCTGATGTTGGGTTCGCAGCGGAGCGCACCCTTCTCCATATCCCCGCTGTTGACCCCCAGCGCGCGCAGCGTCGCACGCAGCCTGGTCAAATAGGCGTAGGCTTCCTCGGGGCTGAAAATATCTGCCTCGGTGACGATCTCCATCAGCGGGACACCGGCCCGGTTTAGGTCGATGTAGGAGTAGTCTCCTGTGTGCACCGAACGTCCTGTATCTTCTTCGAGATGGACGCGGCGGATGCGCACGCGGCGGGTCGAGCCGTCTTCCTGGTCAATCTCCAGAAAGCCATCTTCGCACAGCGGGAGATCGTACTGGCTGATCTGGTACCCTTTGGGCAGGTCAGGGTAGATGTAGTTTTTGCGTGCAAAGACAGCGGACGGGTTGATGCGGCAGTGGAGCGCCAGCCCGGTGCGGATCGTGGCCTCCACGGCAGCCCGGTTGATCACCGGCAGCGCACCCGGCAGCGCCAGACAGGTCGGGCAGGTGCGTGTATTGGGCGGTGCCCCTTGGTAGTCGGTGGCACAACGACAGAACATTTTGGAGCGTGTCAGCACCTGAGCGTGCACCTCCATCCCGACCACAACCTCGTAGGGGCTGGTCTGGTCTGGGGCAACAACGAGTGTAGACATGAGCGGATACCCTATCGAATTTTTTTGAAATTCTTATTGGCAAACTATGCCATTCAGATGATACCATACGGGTGAGCCGAATCGTAAAGAGCAGCTGCTGGCTGGCAAAAGAGCTGGCCAGGAACCTGACCCGAGCTGGATGCGTTGATTTTTCACTATGAAGCCCTTGTTCGTCGCCATGTTTTTGTTTTTTCTGGCGGGCTGTGGCCAGGAGCCTGCGTCCACAGCGCCTGCCCGCGCACCAGCCCTGCCTGTGCCTACCTGGACCCCTGTGCTGGTGCCCGACGGCCAGGGCACGCAGGCTGGCGCACCGCAGGCTGGCGCACCGCAGGCTGGCCAGACGGGGCTGGTGCTGCCCACGCCGACTCCTGAACCTGCCCCGCTGCCGGCTGGGGGGGGAGCGAGTCTCCCAACCGAGGATCTGCTCGAACAGGGGCGTCTGCTGGTTCGGTACGGCGACTATGCGGGGGCGCGCGCCCTGCTGACCCAGGTCGCCGCTGACCCAGGACGCCGTGCCGAGGCGCTCTATGACCTGGGCCGCGCCTATCTGGGCGAGGGGTTGTATGGGGAGGCGCTGGCCACCCTGGAGCAGCTTGATGGCCTGCTGGCTGCCGAACAACGGGATCCTGGCCAGTTTGGGCAGAAAGAGCAGTTTCTGCGTGGGGAGGCGCTGCTGGGTCTGGCGCGCTACAGCGAAGCGGTCGCTGCGTACGGGCGTTCTCTGGAAAGCTACCCGTGGATGAACGAAACGGTTCAGCCGCGCATCGCCCGTGCCTACAGGGCCCTCAACGACAGCGAGAGCGCCGCAGCTGCGCTGCGCCGGGCCGCCGATGAGAGCACAGACCGGGTTGCGCGCGTGGGGCTGCTTGAGGAGTTGGCCCAACTCTACGTCGAACAGGGGCGTTCTGCGACGGCGGCGGCGGTCTATGCCGAGATCCTGGACGTTGCTGTCAACCCAGGCTACCGTACCCAGATTTTGTACAAGGCTGGCCAGGCGCTGGCCGCTGGTGGCGACAACGTCGGTGCTGTCGAACGCTGGCGTGCGGCGACTGCGGAGGACCCCACCCACTTCAGCGCCTATCTGGCCCTCGTCGAGCTGGTCAACCGTTCCGTGGAGGTAGACCTCTCTCTGCGTGGGTACATCGACCTCCAGGCGGAGGCCTGGCAGCCGGCCATTGCGGCCTATCAAGGCTATTTGGAGAGGGTGGACCCCAGCGATGCCAGGGCAGGGCAGGCGTTGCACGAGCTGGGGCAGGCCTATCTGGGGGCTGCGGACTACGGACAGGCGTTGGCCACATTCGACCAACTGTTGGCCAGGTACCCGGGCTGTCCTTGCAGCGGCCAGGCCTGGCTGGACAAAGCGGCCGCGCAGCAGCAGCAAGGCGACGGTGCGGGGGCTCGGCGCACCTACCGAACCTTTGCGCGCGACGCTGCGTCCGATCCGCTGGCGCCGGAGGCGCTGTGGTTGAGTGGGCGCAGCGCGCTGGCCGAGGGCAACTCGGTGGAGGCTGCGGTCGATTTTTTGGCGTTGGCAGATAGTTTTCCAGCCCACGAACGGGCTCCCCAGGCGCTCTATCTCCTGGGTTTTGGCGCTTTCAGCGCAGGGCGCTATGGGCAGGCTGCTGAGGTGCTGGCCCGGCTGCAAAGCAGCTACCCGGACCCTCGTTGGGAGGCCGCTGCGTACTGGCTGGGCCGGGCCCAGCTTGCGGTCGGCCAGCCCGAAGCGGCCCGCGCCACCTGGCAGGCGTTGGTAGACCGCGCCCCCGACCTCTACTATGGCATCCTGGCCCGCTATGCTAGCCAGGTTGGCCAGCTGCCCGTCTCCGTCGCCGACGACCTGGACCTGGCCAAAGGGCGTCTGTTGCTCGAACTGGACCAGCGCGGCGATGCGCTGGCCATGTTGGAACGCACCTACCAGCGGTGGCGTGAGGATGTGGCTGCCCTCTACCCGCTCAGCCTCGAATTTGCGCGGATCGGGGCGTACCGGCTGAGCATCCTCAGCGCGGCCCGGCTGCTGCAGTTCAGCCCGGCCGGGCTGGTGGAAAATGCGCCCGTCTTTCTGCAACAGCTGGCGTACCCGCGCCCGTTTGCGCCTCTGATCGAGCGGGAAGCGCAGGCCAACGGCCTGGATCCCTTTGTCTATTACAGCCTGATCCGCCAGGAGAGCTTGTTTGAGGAAGGGGCCCGCTCGTCGGCAGCCGCCCAGGGGCTGGCGCAAATCATCCCCGACACCGGCCATTGGATCGCTGCGCGGCTGGGGCACCCGGAGTACACCAACGACATCATCTACCGCCCAGCGGTCAACCTTCGGTTTGGGGCCTACTATCTGGCCTGGGCGCGCGAGTACCTGGAGGGAAACCTGGTGTCGGCGTTGGCGGGCTACAACGCCGGCCCGGGCAACGCCGAAAGCTGGCGTGCCCGCTTCGGTGCCGAGGATACCCTTTTTGTCGAACAGATGACCTATGCGGAGCCACGCCTCTATATCCAGCTGGTCTTGAGCAATGTTTACCACTACACCCGGCTCTACGGCGGCTAGAGGCGCAACTGTCCATCGTATGCGATACAAACGCCAACACACAGAAAACGCCTATGCCAGCCAGCCTCGAAGAAGTTTCCAGACGGGCGGGCGTGTCCATTTCGACCGCCTCGCGAATTTTGTCCAACGACCCCCACTACAGCTTCAAATTGCGCACGCGCCAGCGGGTGTTGGATGCCTGCCACGACCTGCAGTATCAGCCGAACCTGGCGGCGCGTGCGCTGGCTTCGGGTCGTTCCTGTATTGTCGCCTTTGTGGTGCCGCGCGTTCAAGAGACACCGTTCACGGCACTCGGCTCGCTGCAGGTGCTTGCCGGGCTCGAAGAGGCCTTCAGCGCGCGGGGCTACCATATTCTGCTCAGTTCCCCGCGCCTGGCCGACGGCAACGTCGACCCAGCCTTTACCCAGCTGATGCAGAGCGGCTATCTCGAAGGGATCGTCCTGGACGGCCACTTTGCCGTCGAGCCTTTGCTGCAGACTCTGCAAAAACAACGGCTTCCTTGTGTGACCATCGGGCATCCGAACTATCCGTACACCATTCGGGCGGATGACGACGGTGGCTACCGCATGCTGGTGGCGCACCTGGTGGAGCTGGGCCACCGCCAGATCGGCATCATCGGGTTGGACCACACCTTTTTTCCCAGCGGTCGCCATCGCCTGGCTGCGTTGCGGGCTGCCGCCGAGCGTCACGGGTTGACGGCGGCGACCATGCCGTATGTCGAAAGCCGTTTTGGCAGGCAGCATGGGGTTCTCCTGATCCGCCAGCTGCTCGCCGAACACCCGGGCCTGACTGCGCTGGTTGCGCTCAACGACCGCCTGGCGCTGGATGCGTTGCATGCGCTGCGCATGCTGGGGGTGCGGGTGCCCGAGGATCTGGCAGTGGCCGGCCACGACGATCTGCCCCAGGCAGCCGACGTGTTGCCCAGCCTGACCACGATCAACCAGGGGTTGCATCGTTGGGGAGAATATGCCGCCGACATGTTGTTTGCGCTGGCGGCAGGGGGAGAGCCGGAGGCGGTGGTCATGCAGACCCGTCTGGTGGTGCGGAATTCAACTGCGACGTCCTGTGCGGTTCTGGGGCCGCCCGGGTGATTGGCCGCCGAACGGTCAAAAACAAGAAGGAACGGGCTGGGAGTGTTTGTCTGTGGGGGCGAGTGCAGGTAAAATAGAGAGAGGGTTGAGGGACAGGAGAGGGTTTTTGGGGCAGGATAGGATGCGATGCCACCATTTCGAGTTGTCAGCGAATTTCAGCCGACCGGCGACCAGCCACAGGCGATCGCCCAGCTGGCGGAGGGAATCCAGCAAGGGCTGCAGCACCAGGTGCTGCTGGGGGTGACCGGCTCGGGCAAGACCTTCACCATGGCGCGTGTGATCGAGCAGGTCCAAAAGCCGACATTGATCATGGCGCACAACAAGACGCTGGCCGCCCAGCTCTACGCCGAAATGCGCGAGTTTTTCCCCAACAACGCAGTCGAATACTTTGTCTCCTACTACGACTACTACCAGCCAGAGGCCTACATTCCGCGTACGGACACCTACATCGAAAAAGATGCCCAGATCAACGAGGAGATCGACCGGCTGCGGCTGGCGGCGACCAGCGCCCTTTTCAGCCGCAGCGATGTGGTGATTGTGGCTTCGGTCTCGTGCATTTACGGGCTGGGCAGCCCGCAGGACTATGGGCGGGTCGTCTTGCATCTGCATGTGGGGGAGCGGGTGCGGCGCAACCAGCTGCTGCGCCATCTGGTCGAGATCTACTACGAACGCAACGACAACCTGCTGCAGCGTGGGCGATTTCGGGTGCGCGGGGATGTGTTGGATGTGCAGCCAGCAGACCGGGAGACTGCCTACCGGATCAGCCTGTGGGGAGACGAGATCGAACGCATCAGCGAGATCGACACGCTCACCGGAGAAGTGCTGGCCTCTCCCCAGCAGGTGGACATCTTTCCTGCCAAACACTTTGTCACGCCCCAGGATCGCCTGAGCGAGGCGATCGAGGAGATCCGACGCGAGATGGAGGAGCAGGTGGCCACCTTTCAGGCGCAGGGCAAGCTGCTCGAGGCACAGCGGATCCAGCAACGCACCAACTATGACATCGAAATGTTGCAGGAGGTGGGCTACTGCAGCGGGATCGAAAACTACAGCGGGCCGTTGGCTGGGCGGCCTGCCGGTTCGACGCCTTGGACGTTGCTCGATTATTTTCCGCCAGACTGGCTGTTGATCGTCGACGAGAGCCACATGACGATTCCGCAGGTGCGCGGCATGTACAGCGGCGACCGGGCGCGCAAGGAGGTGTTGGTCGGCTATGGCTTTCGGCTGCCGAGTGCGCTGGACAACCGCCCCCTCACCTTCGCGGAGTTTGAAACCCACCTGCACCAGACGGTCTACGTCAGCGCAACCCCGGGGCCCTACGAACGCACCCAGGCCCAACGCGTTGTCGAGCAGGTCATCCGTCCTACCGGGCTGTTGGACCCGGTGGTCGAGGTGCGCCCGGCCCAAGGCCAGATCGACGACCTGCTGCGCGAGATCAAACAGCGCACTGCCCGCGGCCAGCGTGCCCTGGTGACGACCCTGACCAAGCGCATGGCCGAGGACTTGACCGAATATCTGGCCGAGCTGTCCGTCAAGGTGCACTATCTGCACAGCGACATCCACACGATCGAACGGGTGGAGATTCTGCGCGATCTGCGGCTGGGGGTCTACGATGTCGTTGTTGGGATCAACCTGCTGCGTGAAGGGCTGGATCTGCCCGAGGTCTCGTTGGTGGCGGTGTTGGATGCGGACAAGGAGGGCTTTTTGCGCAGTGAAAGTGCCTTGATCCAGACGATCGGGCGTACTGCGCGCCATGTGGAAGGCAAGGCGTTGCTTTACGCCGATGGCATGACCGATTCGATGCGCCGGGCGATCGACGAGACCAACCGCCGCCGTTCGATCCAGGAAGTGTACAACCGCCAGCACGGCATCGAGCCACAGAGCATCGTCAAGGGCATTCGGGACTTGACCGACCGGGTGCGGGGGATGGTGGGTCCTCAGGCTGTCTCCAGTGCGGGTGCTGAACAAGAGGGAGGTGGCGACCCCGCCCAGCTCTCCCCGGAGGCGCTGGCCCAGCTGATTCGTTCGTTGGAGCAGGAGATGAAAAATGCAGCCAAGGCGCTGGAGTTTGAGCGGGCTGCAGCGCTGCGTGACCAGTTGGTCGAGCTGCGCCGACTTGAAGTGGAGCGCAAAGTCGCCGCCTGAGGCGATCTCCCGGGGAATCGGCGCATTTCTCAACTGGGCGGGCTTTCCTCAGCGAAGTGTGTGGTATAGTGCAAAAAGCACATCTGTCATTGCTGGTTCTGAGGAGGCCGATCTGGATAGCTTGCAACTTGCCCATTGTCTTGTGGATCTTGTCGAACAAAAACAGGCAACTGAGATTGTTCTGCTCGATGTCCACGAACAGACCACCCTTGCCGCGTACT
>JAPLGY010000704.1 GCA_026389955.1 Caldilinea sp.
AACTTCGCCCAGCAGGGGCACACCACGGCCGCGACGGGCAGGGTCGGTGAGTGGGATGGCGTTGACCAGCGCCCGCGTGTAGGGATGCTGCGGGTTGGCAAAAACCTGCGCGATCGGCCCATGTTCCACAACCTGCCCCAGGTACATCACGGCAACTCTGTCGCAGATGTAGCGGATGACCCCCAGGTTGTGGCTGACAAACAGGTAGGTCAGCTGCAGTTCCTGTCGGATCTCGCGCAGCAGATTCAAGATGCGGGCCTGCACCGAAACATCCAACGCCGAGGTCGGTTCGTCGGCGACCACCAGCGAAGGACGCAGCAGAATCGCCCGCGCAATCGCCACACGCTGGCGCTGCCCGCCGCTCAAGCCATGTGGATGGCGGTCGAGCATGCTGCCGTCCAGCCCGACATGGTGCAGCGCCTCTGCCACCTGCTGCAGACGGGTCTCGTGAGTGCCGATCTGGTGCACCTCCAACGGGGCCAGCAGCACGCTCCGCACGCTCTGGCGTGGGTTGAAACTGGCAGCCGTATCTTGAAAGATGGCCTGCATCTGGCGGCGTTGGCGGCGCAGGTCAGCCGGGGCCATGGCATGGATGTCGCCGCCGTTGAAGAGCACCTGCCCGGCCGTCGGCCGCGCCAGCCCCAGCACAATCCGGCACAGCGTAGACTTGCCAGATCCAGACTCCCCGACGATGCCCAACGATTCGCCGCGCTGCAGCGTCAGGCTCACCCGGGAAAGCGCCTCGATCTGCCGGCGACGCCAGGGCAGCCCACCCAGCGGAAAAACCTTGGAGACATCCCGAATTTCGAGCAGCGGTTCACGCACGCGATTCCTCCAACAGCCAGCAGCGGGCCAGATGCTCTGCTGCGACCGGCAGCAGCGGCGGTTCTTGCGCACAGCGCTCCAGGCGCCGCGCACAGCGGTCGGCAAAACGGCAGCCCGGCCCGATCTCATAGGGGGAGGGGAAGCGCCCTGGGATGGCAGCCAGCTCGGCCTGGGCCAGCTCGATCGAAGGGGTGGCGTTCAACAGCGCCTGGGTGTACGGGTGGCTGGGGTGGGCAAAGAGCCGCCCGACCGGCCCCTCTTCCACGATGCGCCCGGCGTACATCACGTACACCCAGTCGCAGCTTTCCGCCACCACGCCCAAATCGTGCGTGATCAGCAGAATTGCCGTCTCATGTTCGTCACGAATTTCTCCAAGCAGACGCAAAACTTGGGCCTGGATCGTGACATCCAGCGCCGTGGTCGGTTCGTCGGCGATCAACAGGTCGGGTTCCAGCGCCAGCGCCATCGCCGTCATCGCCCGTTGGCGCATCCCCCCGCTGAACTGGTGGGGATACTCGGCCGCACGTGTCTCCGGCAGCGGAAGGTGGACGGCACCCAGCAGCCGGACAGCTTGCTCCCAGGCAGCCTGCCACCGGCTGCGGCGGTGCAGCACAAAGGGCTCGCCGACCTGGCGCCCGATCGGCTGCACCGGGTTCAGGGCCGAGAGCGGGTCCTGTGGAATCAACGCCATGCGGTTGCCGCGCAGCTTGCGCATCTGGGCGTCGGAGAGGCTGGGCAGCGAAGTGCCAGAAAGCCGGATGTCCCCCCCCACGATCCGGGCGACGTGGGGCATCAGACGGAGGATCGAGAGCGCAGTCATCGTCTTGCCGCTGCCCGACTCCCCAATCACCCCGACAATTTCGCCAGGCCACACCTCCAGGCTGACCCCCTCCACCACCCTGGCAGTGCCCTGCCGCGTCTGCAACTGCACACTCAGATTGTCGACTGCGAGGACGGGGGGCGTGTCCAGACGACGACGAGGTCGTATCAGTTCTTGCATGCTCAATCCTTCATGCGCGGGTCAAAGAAATCGCGCAGCCCATCGCCCAGCAGGTTGAACCCGAGCACGCCGACAAAGAGGGCCGCGCCAGGCACGATGGCCAGCCAGGGTGCTTGGGCCATAAAGCCGCGACCGGTGCTCAGCATGTTGCCCCAGGAGGGCTCGGGCGGCTGTGCGCCCAGCCCCAGAAAACTCAGAGAGGATTCCAAAATGACAGCGTAGGCAAAGGCGGTCATCGCCTCGACCAGCAGAGGCGTCATCACATTGGGCAGAATTTCGCGCTGGAGGATGCGGGCATCGGCCATGCCAATGGTGCGGGCCGCGTCGATGTAAGACTGACGCAGCACTTTCTGGGTCGACACACGGGCAAGCCGTGCAAAGCCAGGAATAAAGATGATGCCGATGGCCACCATGGCGTTGAGGATGCTGGTGCCGAGCACCGCCATCAGCACGATCGCCAGCAAGATCGCCGGAAACGAAAAGAGCAGCTCCATCGCCCGCATCAGGGCCAGGTCCAGGATCCCCCCCCAATAGCCGGCGACTACGCCGATCAAAAGCCCCCCGAACAGCCCGACCGCCACCGCCACCAGCCCCACCTGCAGCGAAATGCGCGCGGCAAAGACGGTGCGAGAAAGCACATCGCGGCCGATCTCGTCGGTGCCCAGCCAGTGGGTCGCACTCGGTGCCTGCAGCATATCGGCTACGTCGAGGTCGTAGGGGGAATAGGGGGTCACCCACGGTGCAAACAACGCTGCCAGACAGACCAGGGCCACCAAAACCCCGCCAATCCACAGGAGCCGATAGCGGCGCCAGCCAAGTGGAGGACGCACAGCGCTTTGCCCGCTCATTGCTCCGACCTCGCATGTACCTGGCGGGGGTCAAGCACCGCAGCCAGAATATCGACCACCAGGTTGAGCGTCAGCACGACGACCGTGATCACCAGCACACTCGACAGCAGCACCGGGTAGTCGCGGTTGATGATGCCGACCAGCACCAGCGAGCCAAGCCCCGGCAGCAGAAAGATGTCTTCGATGATCACCACCCCGCCGAAAAGCCAGCCAAACTCGACCGCACCGACCGTCAAAAAGGGGATCAACGAATTGCGCAGCGCATGTTTCCAGATCACAATGCTGGGATTGGCTCCTTTGGCAAAAGCAGTCCGAATATAGTCGGAAGACAAGACTTCAATCATCTCCGCACGCATGATGCGCAGCAGCAGCGCCGAGG
>JAPLGY010000340.1 GCA_026389955.1 Caldilinea sp.
TGGACCGCGGCTATGGGATTCCATGGAAGGGCAACTATTCGTCCTGGTTGGAGCAGAAGCAGCAGCGGCTGGTGCAGGAGGAGCGGCAGGAGGCGTTGCGGCAGAAGACGTTGCAGCGCGAGCTGGAATGGCTGCACATGAGTCCTAAGGCGCGCCAGACCAAACGCAAATCGCGCATCAACGCCTACAACGACCTGCTTTTGCAGGAGAAGGAGCGGGCAGCGGAGGAGCGTGAAATTTACATTCCGCCGGGTCCCCGGTTGGGGGATATCGTGATCCGGGCCGAGGGGATCAGCAAGGCCTACGGCGACAACCTTCTCTACGAAAACCTGACGCTCGACATTCCGCCGGGGGCGATTGTGGGGATCATTGGCCCCAATGGAGCTGGCAAGACGACCTTATTTCGGATGATTGTGGGGCAGGAGAAGCCTGACAGCGGGACATTGACGGTCGGGGGCACGGTCAAGCTGGCGTATGTCGACCAGGCGCGCGATTCTTTGGATGGCAGCAAGAGTGTGTGGGAGGAAATTTCTGGCGGTGCTGATTTGTTGCAGCTGGGCGACCGTCAGATCAACTCTCGGGCCTATGCGGCCCGGTTCAACTTTGCTGGGCAGGACCAGCAGAAAAAGGTGGGGATGTTGTCTGGGGGGGAGCGCAACCGGCTGCACATGGCCAAAATGCTCAAATCGGGCGGCAATGTGATCTTGCTGGACGAGCCCAGCAACGACCTGGACGTCAACACGCTGCGTGCGTTGGAGGATGCGTTGGAGGGGTTTGCTGGCTGTGTGCTGGTTATCTCGCACGACCGCTGGTTTTTAGACCGGATTGCCACCCACATTTTGGCGTTTGAAGGAGAGAGTCAGGTCTTTTTCTTTCCTGGCAACTACAGCGAATACGAAGAAGACCGGCACCGTCGGCTGGGTCCTCTGGCCGACCGGCCCCATCGGATCACCTATCGCAAGCTTCGCCGGGCCTGAGCCGTCCAGGACAAGACAGCGATTTTTGGGGTCCTGGACGAAGTGCTTCAGAGAGCGGTCTGGGCGGCGAGGTAGTGCCAGGCAGAAATTCCGGCTTTGGCGCCCTCGCCGATCGAGACAGGTACTTGTTCGGCGTAGATGGTGGTGACGTCGCCGGCGGCAAAGATGCCAGGGATGCTGGTGGCACAGTGGGTGTCGACCACCACGTGGCCGCCAGCGTCCAGCTGCACCAGCTCGCGTACGGCGTTGTTGTTGGGCAGCAGGCCATACTGGACAAAAATTCCTTCGACTGGCAGGGTGCGCACTTCGCCGTTGATCCCGACAATATCGAGGCCGGTCACGAAATCATCGCCCAGGATCTGCTGGACTTCCCAGCCGCGAAAGACATTGATGCGGGGGTGGTTGAGCACAGCTTCGGCGCGGGCGCGGTCTGCGACGGGCTGCGGGTGGGGTTCGTTGTTGTCGTTCCGCTCGACGAGGGGGAGGTGGATCTGCAGCGGGGCGATCGAGCCTTCGCCGCCGCCGATCTCGGCCACAGCGCGTCCTGCATAGTAGGGCCAGTTCGTGGACCAGCGAGGCTCCCCAGACGGTGTCTTGGCGGGGGACAGTGCGCAGGGCGAAGGGGTAGGAGACCTTGCCGCCCAGGTCTGGGCTGATCAGGGCGACATTCAGCTGGGCGTAGAGCAAATAGGCGGTGGCGGCGAGCCCGGCGGGCCCTCCACCGAGCACGACTGCGTCAAAGTGTTCTGGCATAAAAGACACCTATTTTCGATACAGGCCTGACCTGGCAGCAGCACAGGGCGGGCGGCGGGCTGGTCTCACGAGTCGCCGCGTTCGCGCGAGGTGTGGACCAGATTTTGTTGCAGGGCATAGGCCACCGCTTCGGTGCGCGTCGCCGCCTGCAGTTTGGACAGAATATTGCTGACATGATATTTGACGGTCGAACGGCTGACGATCAGCTTGTCGGCGATCTCATTGTTGTTCATGCCGGTCACCATCAGGGCCAGCACATCGTGCTCACGTTCGGTCAGGTCGAAACCGAGCGGCTTTGGGCGGTGGTGGGTGGCGTTGTGGATCAGGACTTGGGTGGCCTCTGGGGCCAGGGTTGGGCGGCCGACATAGGCGGAGCGGATGGCGCCGACCAGCTCGTTGGCAGAGATATTCTTGAGCAGGTAGCCGATCGCTCCGGCGGCCAGTGCGCCCTGCACCAGATCATCTTCTTTGAAACTGGTGAGTGCAATGACCTGGATGTGGGGGTGGCGCTGGCGCAGTTGGCGAGTGGCGGTGGCACCGTCCATCTCCGGCATCATCAGGTCCATCAGCACGACATCGGGCTGGCAGTGTTCGGCAAGCCAGAGTGCTTCGGCGCCATTGGCTGCCTCTCCGACCAGTTGCAGATCTTCGTAGGCAAGCAAAAAGGCGGAGAGCCCGCCACGCACCACTGCGTGGTCGTCGACGACCATGACCCGGATCGGGGGGGGGGGCAGAGGAGCAGAGGGATTGTTCTGAATCATGGCACCAAACCATCGGGGGAATTCCAGACCAAGGAGACTGTTGTGCCGGCTCCTCGTCGGCTGTCGATCGTCAGCTGGGCCCCGACCGAGTCAGCTCGCTCGCGCATGATAGCCAGTCCCAGATGTTCTGGGGGGACGTCAGCCGGGTCAAAGCCTTGGCCATCGTCGTGGATGGTCAGCCGAATCTGGCCGGATGCACAGTGGAGAAGCAGCTGCACCTGGCTGGCGCGTGCATGTCTTGCCACGTTGTGGAGTGCTTCCTGGGCGACATAATAGCAGGCTACCTTGACCGCTGGCGGCATCTCGGCATTGCCCAGCACGGTGACGGCGATCGGGATGCGGGCGCGTCCGCGTGCGGCCTCGGTGAGCTGGCGCAGCAGTTCTTCGATGCTGACCTCCATCAGCGTGGCCGGGCGCAGTTCGAGCAGCAGCGTACGCATCTCGGCCAGTGCGCCGCGCGTCAGCTGGCGCAGCTCTTCCAGCCGGCGCATGCCTTCTGCTGGCTGGCGTTCGACCAGCCGTGGCAGGACATCGGCGATCAGGCTGGCCGAGAAAAGGGTCTGTGTCACCGAATCGTGCAGATCGCGGGCGATGCGGTTGCGTTCTGCGGCGACGGCTGTCTGTTCGGCCTGGATACGCAGCCGGGCATTTTCGATGGCCAGGGCGGCCTGGTCGCCGAACATGACAGCAAGCTCGATCTCTTCGGCTGAAAAACGGCGTGGCTCGCGATAATAGAGCAGCAGGCCGCCGTAGATGGCGTCTTTGAGTTTGAGTGGGACAGCGAGCTGAGCGCAGTATTCGTGTCCATCGACCTTCAGAATTGGAAGATCGGCGTCCACGGTTGTTTCGGAGAGAGGCCCTGTCTGGGGCAGCGTTTCGGCATGGACAAACACGTGGCCCGGGGGGTGTTCGTTGCTGTAGAAAGCAGTGAGCTGTTGGGGGGAGATGCCGACGCCGGCTTGAAAACTGATTGGAGAGGGGGCATCGTGGAGCTGGTAGATGGCGCTGGCGTCGGCGCGCAGCAGCACGCGGGCCTGGGCGACGATGCTGTCCAGGATCTCCTGGCGTGAGCGGTTGGAGTTGAGCATTCGCAGGATTTCGCGCAGACTGTCGGCGACGCGGCGTCTGCGTTCGATCTCGCGGGTCCGCTCTTCGACCCGGCCTTCGAGCATCTCTTCGGTCTGTTTGCGGCGGGTGATGTCGGTGACCGAGCTGAGCACGATCAGCCCGTCTTCGCTGCGGAAATAGCTCAGGCCCACTTCGATTGGGAACTCGCTGCCATCGTGACGGCGTCCGGCCAGATCCAGCCCGGAGCCCATCGGGCGGGTGTGGGGGTTGTCGACGAAGAGCGTACGATAGACGCGGTGGTCTGGGTGGTAGCGATCGGGGAGCAACCGTTCGATAGGCTGGCCGATCAAATCGGGGAGATCATAGCGAAAGAGATCGGCAAGTTTTTGATTGGCGTACAGGATCGACCCGGCGGCGTCGACGGCGACCACAGCGACGGGGGAAGCTTCGAGCATCTGCCAGAGCAGGCGGGTCAGCTGTTCGTCGGGTGGGTGCGTTTTCAAAGCAGGGTAGATGCGTTGCATAGAGAGAGTATAGCACAAAACAGCAGAGACAAGCGAAAAAACGGAAGGGGCAGCGGGGTGTCAGGTCTTCCAGTACAGCAGCAGCTGCCGGGGCCCGCGCAGGATCGGGTTGGTCTGCCAGCGCAGCGCTGCGGGGGCTTCGACCTGCTGGAGTGTTGGTAGGCGGTCGAGCAGCACCTCCAGGGCGATGCGCGCTTCCAGCCGAGCCAGGGGTGCACCGAGGCAGTAGTGGATCCCTTGGCCGAATCCCAGGTGGCGGAGAGCTGGGCGGTCCAGATCGTAGTGGGCAGGGCAGGGGTAGACAGTTTCGTCGCGGTGTGCAGAGGCGAGCACCAGGCTGACTGCGTCCCCGCGGCGGAGGGTCTGGCCGTGCAGGTCGATATCGGCGGCGGCAAAGCGTATGGTGGCTCGTTCGACCGGCCCATCGAAGCGGATGGCCTCTTCGATGGCTGGCGTCAGCAGGCTGCGGTCGGCGCGCAACGCGGCCCACAGCAGTGGGCGGCTGAGCAGGATGAGCAGTTGGTCGGCGAGCAGGAAGACCGAGGTTTCATGGCCGACGACGGTGAGCAGCAGGACCATACTGAAGAGCTCTTCGGTGTTGAGGGAATCCCCCTGCTCTTCGGCGGCGAGCAGGAAAGAGATCAGATCGGGTTGTGGGCTGCGGCGCCGTTCTGTGCAGAGCTTTTCGAGATAGAAGACGAAGTCGTTCATCACCTGCTGCAGGCGTGCCGTCTTGCGCAGGTTGCGGGCGCTGTCGCTCGAGGGTGCTACCAGGATATGGGACCAGGCGCGAAAACGGTGGTGGTCGCGGCTGGGAATGCCGAGCAGGTCGCCGATCACGGCGATCGAGAAGGGCAGGGCAAACTCCTGGATGTAGTCCATCTGGCCGCGTGCGGAGACGCGATCGAGCAGTCGGTGGGCGGTCGCTCGCAGTTGGGGCTCGAGCCCTTCGATCTGGCGGGCGCTGAACGCCTTGCTGACCAGGGTGCGCAGGCGGGCATGGCGGGCACCGTCTGCGTTGAGCATGTGATGTGTGAGCAGCCGATAGAGGGGCGGGGCTGGGGCTGTGTGCTCGGTCTCATTGAGCGTGCTGTGGACATCCTTCACAAAAAGGTCGGGCTGTCGCAGTGCAGCTGCGACATCTGCGTGGCGGGTGAGCCACCACATGCGGGCGTTGCCGTCGCGGCTGGTTCGGCTGAAGGCCGGCGCCTCGGCACGCAGCCGGGCATAGATGGGGTAGGGGTCGGTTTTGAACATTTCGCCGGAGAGGCGCAGGCTGGCAAGTGAAGTGGTCATAGGGGCCTGGTTGGTGAATGGTACATGTCTGTCAGGCCGCTGCGGGAGGGATGTGCTGCAGCTGCGCCCTCCGCAGCGCTGGGCGAGTCATCGCATAGAGCGCTGTCATGCCGTAGAGAATGCCGCCGAACAGATAAATCTGGCGCACGGGCAGGAGATCTGCCAGATACGCCAGGCCCAGGCTGGAGGCCATGTAGGCGATCATCGCCAGGGTCTGCCGGGTGGCATACACCCGTCCCAGCATGCCGGGCTCTACAGTAGATTGCAGCAGAACGTCCTGGGCCACATCGCGCAGGGCCATCGGAGGGCCGAAGGCCAGGCTGACGGCCATCGCCAGCCATACATCGGGAGCGAGTGCATAGCTGATCGTCAGCAAGCACATCAGCCCGGCGTTGACAATGATAGTCCAGCCGGGCCGCTGGTGTATACGTGCAGCGAAGGCAACCGCCAGCCCGGCGCCGAAGAGGTTGCCCACAAAATAGAGCGCGTTCTGGTATCCCCAGTACAGCTCACTGGCTTGCAGGGCCTGGGTTGTGAACGCAAGCATCAGGGTGGAGGTCCAGAGCCCATGTGGCCAGTGTTCCAGAAATTCCATCACGGTCAGCGATCGGGCCAGATCGTGCCGGCGCAGGTAGTCCAGCCCCTGCGAGATGGCGTGCGGCAAGGGGAGTCCTCCTTGCAGACGCGTGGGGCTGGTGGGTTCGG
>JAPLGY010000635.1 GCA_026389955.1 Caldilinea sp.
CCTGGCTCTGGGGCTGATGGCGATCCCCAATCCGTCCTTCCTGCGCAAACGCCTGGAGCGACAGACCGTCCTGGCTGTGCTTTTGTTTGCGTTGCTGTTTGTGCTGGGCATCTCCCTCGGCGGCAAAAAGTCCGACCGCTATCTGCTGCCTGTGCTGCTGGCCGTCGACCTGGTTGGGGCTGTCGGGTGGTTTGCGCTGGCACAGCTGGCCAGCCAGCGGTTGCCGCTGCCCACACTGAGCGTTCGTCTGGGTGTTCCGGCTGCGCTGCTGCTCTCTGTGCTGCCCCTGGTTGTTCTGCACGGCGCTCCCGCCCTGTACCACGCCCCCTATTACTTTACCTACTTCAACCCGCTGGCCGGCGGCACACAGGCTGCGCCAAAAATGTTGGTGGTCGGGTGGGGCGAGGGTCTTGACCAGGCAGGTCTGTGGCTGAACGAATACGACCAGGGCCAGGGCAGAACCGCCAGCGCAGCCTACTCGCTCGGTTCAGTCTCCTATTTTTACAAACACCCGGTCATCTCATTTTCCGACGAATCCCGACGGGCCTGGCTGGAAAGTGACTACGCCGTCACCTATCTCAACCAAAAACAACGCCTCTTGCCAGACCCAGCCCTCCACACCTTCTTCGCCGCCCAGACCCCGGTCTACACCTATTCTTTTCGGGGACTGAAGCTGGTCGAAGTCTATGACTTGATGGACACATTGCCTCCCCCTTCCTCTGGGATCAACGCCCGCCGCATTGTGGACTTCGGAGACAGCATCCGGCTGCTCGACCATGAAATCCGGCCGGAAGCCCCGCAACCAGGACAGAGCGGTGAGGTCGCACTCTATCTCAAAAAGATCGGCCCCCAACAACACAATGCCAGTGTCCTGCTGCGCCTGACCCAGATCGACGGCCAGGAAGTCTGGCGCAGCGAAGGCTGGCCGTATGGGCAGCCCACCAGCACATGGCCGCTGCGCAGTGTGCTGCGCGACGCCCATCTCTTCACCCTGCCGGCGGCACTGCCTGCCGGGCTGTATCTGCTGTCACTCTCCTTCTACGACAACACAACGCTGGCGATGCTGCCCGTCACCTACCCGGGCAACGCGGGATTGGCTGCCGGCGAAGAGAGCGCAAAACTGGCGCTGCTCCAGATCGGCGCCCCCCTCCCTGCCCCCAAGGGGGCCGGCTGGAAGTTTGGCAGCCTGGCGCAGTTGGCTGACGCCACCCTGCCCAGCACCGCTGGCCAGCAGCTTGACATCGAGCTGGTCTGGGAAAGTCTGCAGCCAACCGACGAGCACTACACCGTATTCGTGCATCTGCTGGATGCGGCCGGCCAGATCGTCGCACAACAGGACCGCGAACCGCAGCAAGGCTTTGCTCCGCTCCGGCTTTGGAAACCCGGCATGGTGATCCGCGATCGGTATCAGATCGAGCTGCCCGCCGGTCTGCCGCCCCAGCCACTCACCGTCCGAGTCGGATTGTACGACAGCAGCGGGGCTCGGCTGCTGCTGGCCGACGGCGCGGACACTGCTCTCCTGGGAACAGTGCAGGTCCACAAAGAGCTGCTCAGCGCACCTCTACCGCCATCAAGTCAACCGTAGGCTCACCCTCGCCCAACGGCTGCAGTTCAGGCAGATCGTACAGAAGGCCGACCAGCCTGTACGTCCCTGCTGCGGTCCCCGGAGGCACAAACAAGCCTGCGGTGACGGTCGGTCCCACCACCTGGTCGTTCTGGGCGATCGAATTGCCGGCCGCATCCACCAGACGGAGCGAAATCCGCCGCTCCTCCTTCCATTCGCCTTGCAGGGTCAAATCCAACACCATCACCTGGCCGGCAGCCACAGACGGTGGGGCGACGACGGAATCGATGCGGGTGCCGGCCCGTTGCGCAGCAACCCTCTGCAGGCGGGCAGCAGGGCTCCGACGCCCATAGACCGCCACCGCCAGGTTCTCGTCGCCCACCTCCAGTGCCTTGACAGCCCCCTCTCCCAGCACCTGTTCTTCTACAACAGCCTCGCGGCTGCCAACCACAAACTGCACCGGGCCTGACGAGTCTGGGCCTGGTGCCTCTGGGCCTGACGAGTCTGGGGCTGGCAGGTCCGGACTCGCCCCCTGCTCCATGACCACAATCCGGGTGCCGCTCCAAGGATCGTCCAGCCCGCCGATCCCGATCCAGGTCGCCAGTTCAGCATTGGGTATCCACAAGACAGCCCCTGGACTCCACCAGCGGTTGAGATGGTCGACGACGACCGCTGCGCTCTGGATCCACTGTGCATCGGTGTAGGGGTGTCCGTTCTGGCCAACACGTCGGTAGAGCCAGGCAGTCTCGCCGTTGGGCAACGGATAGCGTGCCGCTTCGGTGTAGAGTTGGTGAAAGAGGCTGTCTCCGGCGAGCAGGCGGGCGACAGCAGCTCGCCCAGGGGCCTCCAGATCGCGGTTGTCCCCATCTTTGAACAACACCCAGGAATTGGCAAAGATCTCGCCGACCCCTTGCATCTCGATCTCTCCCAGCGTTCTGACCGTCACAGGAAGATCCTGCAGGTCAACCCAGTAGCGCAACGGGCCTCGGTGGATCTCGCGCGAGTTGATCAACATGCCCAGCGAAGCTGGAAAACCTGCCGGGGCTTCCGCGGCGACCCTGGCCAGCACATCCGGTCCGATCCAAAAATCCGGGTGGGTCGCACCACTGGCGGGCCGCACAGCATACTCGCCTTCGACCCAGAGTGGCGCCGTTGCCTGGGAAAAGCTTTCCAACGCATCGAAGGTCAGCGTAGACCACTGCAGCGCCAGACAGAACACCCAGGTCACCGCCAGCCCGCTGCGCCAGGGTTGGGGGAAGTGCGCCAGGGTCGCTGCTGCCAACAGCGCCAGCACCGGCAGCAAGGGGACCAGGTTGCGCTCGTTGCCCTGCGCCATAAAGGTTAAAAACAGCCAGGAAGAGACGACGCTGCCCCACAGCACCCTGGATGCAGGAGACATCTTGCGCCAACGCAGCAGATCCAAAAGTCCAGCCAGAGCCGCTGGCAGCATCACCATCGCCAGCAGGGGCCCCAGATGCATCCGCCAGAGATAGCTCCCGTTGCGTGTGTAGTAGCGGAGGTCCAGCAGGTCGATGCCCTGGCCCCGCCGTCCGCCGTAGGTGCCGTACGCGGCATCGAAAAGCGCTGTGACAAACTCGACGCGCGTCAGATACCAGACGCTGGCGATCAGGCAGAGAAAGAGCACGCTGGCCGACAGGTTGCTCCAGGGGGTGGCTTGCGCCTGCAGCAGCAGCAGCCCAAGCGCCAGCAGCACGAACCAGATCCCAAAGAGGAGATTGCCGAGCGCCAGAGTGGCGACATAAGGCATGCTGTCGGCCATCAGCAGGGCGATCAGCAGGGCGCTGGACAACAAGCTGATCCCGGCTGCGCGGCCAAAGCGTTGTGGGGTCCCCCACTTCAGACCCGGCAGGCGAGAACGCAGCAGCGGCCAGACAACCATCCCGACAGGCAGCAGCACATAGATCGGAAAGGTCCATTTGACCAGCAGGCCGATCCCTGCGCTGACGCCCCAGAGCAACGACCAGCCCCGTTTTGTAAAACCTTGGCTCTGGAGCAGGGCAAGCAGGTTCAGCATGACCATGGCCGAGACAAAGCTTTCGATATAGAACATGCGTGTCATGCTGGCCAGCATCGGCAAAAAAGCTACGATCGTCAATGCCAACAGCGCAACCCAGGCCCCATAAAAACGCCAGCCGTAGACAAAGGTCAGCCCCAAAATCACGGCCAGCCAGAATACATTTTGCAGCTGAGCCACATCGGCCGAGTAGCCCCCAAACGCATAAAATGGCTGTGTGAACAGATAAAAGGCTGGCGGCCGATAGTCGTTGAAACTCAAGGCCTGCAGCAAGGAATGGGCCGAAACCTCGCGCAAAATGTGGGCCTGCTCCAACGTATCGAGCAGATGACCTCCGGCGTCACGGCCGATCAGGACGACATTCTGTGCGATCCAGGCCAGGCTCCCCCCGATCGAAATCGCCACGACCAGCAGAACGACAGAGCCGTACAGCAGCGCACGGCTGCGAGACATGGCATGCCCCCAAGGGGTAGAATCTGGGCCAGACTCTCTGGCGGCTGAATGGGTCAAATGGCTCGTCCTGTCTGTCCGCATGCACATCGCTCTTTGGAATTTTACAACAGAGGCTGGACCGACCCGAATTGGGGCGACCCAACAGAAAACTTGCCCCACAAACTTGCACGTGGCAAAATTCACTGCTGCGGTATTTCATGGCCGTTTTCTGACTGCGCCACAACTGCCAGCTTGGGACATCTCCGATGGAATCTGGGTGGACCGCTTGGAAAAACAGAAAAAAAAACCAGCCTGTCTCGTCCAAAAAATTTGGGGGTGCGGTCGCGCTGGTGACCGGTATTGTCCTCAGCGCCTTTCTCCTGCTTTCAGGCGTCAATCTGCATCGCCCGGCCCAGTTCGCCGAGATGGTGGAAGGCACTGCGCACCGCCCGTATGTGACCCGCATGCTGGTGCCCAGCAGTTTGCGCATCCTTGCCTCCTTGATCCCCGAATCTGTCCAGGAAGTCCTGGCCGTGCAGGCAGCCCAGTTTCCGCTCCGTTTGCTGCTGGACTGGCTGGCGGTCCCCCCTGCCTATGCACCTGAACTGCTCCTCTATGGGGGGCTGGCCTGGGGTTGTCTGGTAGGCTTTGCGTTGGGTTTGCGCGCACTGGCAGCAACACTGCGGCTGGCAGCGCCCCACACCATCGCCCTGCTCGGAACAGCAGGGCTGCTGTTGTTCTTTCGTCAAGGCTATCTCTACGATTTCAGCGTGCTGCTGACCTGGGTCTGGCTGTTCGTTGGCATTGCCCGGCAGCGCTGGCTGGCCACCCTGCTGCTCTCTGTTGTGCTGGCCCTCAACAAAGAGACAGCGTTGTTGGCCCCACTTTTCTGGCTGGTCTATGGTTGGAGAGAGCGCAACCAGCTCCCCTACTGGCGGTTTCTGTTTGGCCAGACAGCGATTGTGGGCACCATCTGGCTGGCCCAACAGTGGTTGTTCCGCGCCAATCCAGGCAGCAGCTTTGAGTTCCATTGGCATGTCCACCTGGACACCTACAGCAGCAACCCCTGGCCGCTTCTGGCGCTCGCCGCTGCAGGCGCAGCTACCCTCGTCCTGGCCTGGCCGAGCGCCCCACAGCTGGTGCGCAGTGCGCTGGTGCTGTTGCTGCCGCTGTCAGGCCTCTATGTTTTGTTCGGCTTTCCATACGAATTGCGCGTCTATTACGAGCTCTATCCGATCGGGGTCCTCTGTGTGGCGCTTGCCGTGCAGCAGCTGACTGCCCTGTTGCCCAGCAGCACCTTCCGACCGCCTGTGCCCAGCCAGGAACGGCTGCTGCTCCTGCTCACCCTGCTGGCAGCGTGGGGCGCCCGCATGGTCTGGCTGGACCAGATCCCTGCCCGGTGGCTCCAGAATGAAGCAATCCATCGCCTGGCAGCGCGCAACGGGCGACTGGACCACTTTTGGACCGATCTGGGCAGCGCCGACGGCGGAGATTCCCTGCTGCACGCCACAATGGCTCTGACAAAACTGTTTTGGTCTGATTCCCTCTTTGCTGTGCGTCTGCTCAGCGGGATGGGAGGAATCCTGGCGGTTGCTTTGTTCTATCGGCTGGCCCTCGATCTGGCAGCCACCCGCCGGGCTCATGCAGCCGGTGCGGGACAGCCTCTATACCCACAGTCCTGGATTCCGCTGTTGGCAGCGATCGGGTTGGCTACCTCGCTGTGGTCGATCACCGCTGGTCGGCTGGGGCTGCACGCCGGGCTGCTCCTGCCGCTGGCTGCGCTGGTGCTGCTCTGTTTTTGGCGGGCCTGGACGCGCACCGCCTGGTTCTATGCGCTGCTGGGGGGCAGTGCGCTCAGCCTGGCTTGTTACATGACCCTCCATGCCCTCTGGCTGGCTGCGGTTTTATTGCTGTTTACCGCCACAAGCTGGCTGGCCTCGTCGGTCGCCGGGCAGACAGCTGGCTTGCTCTGGCGGCGCAACGGGACAGCTGCCCTGCTGCTGGGCACCACCCTGGTTTGCTCTGCCCCACAAATCTACAGCTACGGACAGAATCCTGTTTTGTTTGCAACCTGGCTCGGCAACGCAACGGTCTTTGCCGTGCCGGATGTTGCTATCCCCCAGACCGGCCAGGACCGTCTCAAAGACAACTATCATGCGCTGTTCGAAGACCTGCTCTATCCTGGCTACACTGCATCTGTCAGCCTGCTGCGGGCCCCACAGCTCGGTGCTCCGCTGCACAGCTGGCTGACACTGCTTTTCTTCCTGGTCGGCTGCGTGGCGACCCTCCGGCGCCTCCAAGACCCCAGTTGTCGGCTGGCGGCCAGCTGGCTGGCCATCATGCTGCTTCCTGCCCTGCTTGGCCGGGCAGGTCCTCCTGACCTGCTTTTTCTGATCGGGCTGGCGATGCCGACGGCCTGGATCGCCGCCATTGGCAGCAGTGCCCTGCTCAGCCGCTGCTTCCCTGCCGCAGCCCACAAAGGCTGGCTCCCCTTTGGCGTGGCTGTCGGCCTGCTGGCCGCCAACCTCTGGATGACCTTTCAACACTACACCACCTGGTGGAACGACCCCGACGTGGTCGCACAGGCGGCCTACCAGCCTGTCGGAACCCAGCAGCCCGCCAGCAACATCCGCTATCCGCTGAGGACACGGTTTGAAAACGGCCTGACCCTGCTCGGCTACACCGTCGAGCCGGACAGTCTCCCCTGCCCAGAGACCCACCCAGCGTCGATGGCCCTGACCACCTTCTGGCAGCTGACGCCTGACACCGTCCACCACACTGCCCCACGCATGTTCGTCCATCTCGAACTTCCCAACCGCCAACTACAAAGCCATCGAATTCTCCAGGAGAATTACCCGCCAGCCGTCTGGGGGGAGCAGGAGATCGTCGCAAACCGGCAGACGTTCGTGCTGCCCGACGGCATAGAGCCGGGCCGCGCTCATTTCGAGCTTGGGCTCTTCTGGCGTGACCTGTCCGGGGAATACCAGCGCTATGCCATCCTCGACGACGCCGGTCACCCGGCCGCCGACCAGGTCCGCCTGGCCCCGTTCTTGTTTTGCACCCTCCCTCCCCAGCTCGACACTGCAGGGCTGACCGACAGCAACCTTCGGTTTGACCAGACAATCGCTCTGCTGGGCGTCCGACAGCAACGTGCTGGGCCAGCCGACGGTACGCTCCAGGTCACGCTTGGCTGGCAGGCACTTGACCGGATGGCAACCGACTACAGCGCATTTGTGCATCTGCTGGATCCCCAGGGGGAGATTGTCAGCCAACACGACCAGCGTCTGTTGAGCGAATCTGCCGTGCCAACCTCGCTGTGGGTGCCAGGGGAAGAAACCCTCACCGAATTTTTGCTGACCCTCCCGCCGGCAGCCGACCTGGCTGCACTTCAGCTGCGCCTGGGCATCTACGAACCGGTGAGCGGCCGCCAGCTGCCCGTACAGGCCGGCGACACCCCCCTGGCCGACTCTTTTGTGCTCATCCCTCTCCTGCGGCAGTGATAAGCAAGCACTGCTCGTCGCCGCCACAGCGGCCTCAAGGCACCGTAACCGTGCCAAGCAGATAGGTGTCGCTCTGTCTGACCGGGAGCCGCTCCAGAGTCTGCGTGTTGTACACCCCTGCCACCACCCGGTACTCGCCTGCAACCAGTGTAGGCGGCAGCTCGAGCGTGTAGCGGTCTGCCAGCAGCAGCCCTGTGCGAAACAACGAGGGCGGGACAAAATTGTCGGCGATCGGGTGGTCGTTCTGGGCCACCAGTTGGCCCTGTGCGTCCAACAGATGCACAAACCCGGTGTATTCCGCCTGTGCCCGCTGCTGTGCCTGCCAGACCAGGTCGACCGTGAAAGCCAGACCGGCAGCGCGCTCGGCAGGGTGGCTGGCGGCCACCAAAGCCAGATCGGAGCCAAAATAGGCCGGCTGTGCCAACGGGGTGTTCGACAGACTTCGCAGGTCTGTGCCGACCGCCAACACGCCCGCCGGCACGACCGCAGCCACACGGGCCCCGTCGGCGACCCGCTGCGGATTAATTTTTTCCTGGGTGACCGGGTCGACCAGATACAGTTCCAGACGATACAGCCCAGGTGCGCTGTCGGGCGGGAGGGCGAGCGAG
>JAPLGY010000110.1:0-2350 GCA_026389955.1 Caldilinea sp.
AGGGTCGTAGTCGATGATGACATGGTCGCCTGTTTTGTACTCGCCTTTGAGCAGCCGTTTGCTCAGCTCATTTTCGACCTGGCGTTGCAGCAGTCGGCGCAGGGGGCGGGCCCCATAGCTGGGGTCGTAGCCTACGGTGGCCATGTGGTGGGCTGCGGCTTCGGTTATTTCGACGGTGAACCCGAGCTCATCCATCCGCGCGCCGATGTCTTTCATCAACAGATGGACGATCTGGCGAATCTGTTCCTGGTTCAGCGACTCGAAGACGATAATCTCGTCGATGCGGTTGAGAAATTCTGGGCGGAAGAGCCGTTTGAGCTGCTGGGCATATTCGTGCTGGGTATACTTGCTTTCGTCGAAGGTAGGCGTGCTGAACCCCAGTGGCCCGCGTTTGACCGCTTCAGCGCCGACATTGCTGGTCATAATCACGACGGTGTTGCGGAAGTCGACGTGGCGTCCCTGTCCGTCGGTCAGCCGGCCGTCGTCCATGATTTGCAGGAGTGAATTCCAGATGTCGGGGTGGGCTTTTTCCACCTCGTCGAAGAGGACCACCTGATAGGGGCGGCGGCGCACCTGTTCGGTCAGCTGTCCTCCCTGGTCGTACCCCACATAGCCAGGGGGGGCACCAAAGAGTCGGCTGGCTGTGTGGGGTTCTCGGTATTCGCTCATATCGATGCGCAGCAGGGCTTCGTCGTTGTCGAACAAAAAGGCGGCGAGCGCCTTGGCCAGTTCGGTTTTGCCGACGCCGGTGGGGCCCAGGAAGAGGAAGGTTCCGATCGGGCGTCGCGGGTCTTTGAGCCCGCTGCGGGCCCGCCGGATTGCGTCGCTGACGGCTTGGATTGCCTGTTCCTGGCCGATGATACGGTCGCGCAGCTTCTCTTCCATGTGGAGCAGCTTGGCGGTTTCGGTCTGGAGCAGATTGCTGACGGGGATGCCGGTCCAGGCGCTGACGACGGCGGCGATGTCGCTTTCGTCGACAATATCGTCCAGGTTGGCTTCTACCCGCCAGCCGACGACAAGCTCGTTGTATGCTTCTTCGACCCGCACGCGTTCTGCCTTGTACTTGGCGGCATTTTCATAGTCCCGCTCTTCCCAGGCTTTTTCTTCCTGGGCCTGGAGCTCGCTGAGTTCTCCCTTCATCTCGCGCAGGCGGGGGGGCATCAGAAACATGGCCACGCGCAGCTTGGCGGCCGCTTCATCCATCAGGTCGATCGCTTTGTCGGGCAGCCGCCGGTCAGGGACATAGCGGTGGCTGAGTTTTACTGCCTGGACCAGCGCCTCATCGTTGTAGTGGACCTGGTGGTGTTCTTCGTAGCGTGCGCGCAGGCCACGCAGGATCTCGATGCTCTCTTCGAGGTTGGGTTCGTCGACATAGACCGGGGCAAAGCGTCGTTCCAGCGCAGAATCTCGCTCGATATGCTCCCGATATTCGTCCAGCGTGGTGGCGCCGATGCACTGCAGCTCCCCCCGGGCCAGGGCTGGCTTGAGCATATTGCTGGCGTCCATCGCTCCGGTGGCGTTGCCAGCCCCTACCATGGTGTGCAGCTCGTCGATGAAGAGGATGATCTCTCCTTCGCTGCGCTGGATCTCCTCGATGCACGCCTTGAGGCGTTCTTCGAATTCACCGCGGAAGCGTGTGCCGGCGACCAGGGCTCCCAGGTCGAGCGAGAGCACCCGCTTGCCCAACAAATTTTCAGGGACTTCTTTGTGCAAAATCTTCTGCGCCAGCCCTTCGACGATGGCCGTTTTGCCGACACCTGCTTCGCCGATCAGCACAGGGTTGTTTTTGGTGCGCCGAGACAGCACCTGGAGCACGCGCAGCACCTCGCGCTCTCGCCCGACCACCGGGTCGAGCTTGCCTTCCTGGGCCAGATGGGTCAGGTCCCGGCTGTATTTTTCGAGGACCCGATATTTGCTTTCGGCGTTGGGTTCGGTGACCCGTTGTCCTTTGCGGATCTGCTCGACCGCTTCCAGGATACGTTCTTTGGTGACCGAGGCTTCGCGCAGGATCGCTGCGCTGGGGGTGTTGCGTTCGCTGGCAATTGCGACCAGGATATGTTCGGTGCTGATGTACTCGTCTTTCATGCGCATTGCTTCTTCGTAGGCAATGTCCATGATGCGTTTGAGGCGCGGGGTGATGAACACCTGGGCTGTTGCTGTGCTGCCGTAGGGATTGGTGCTGGCGCGCGGCATGTGTTCCAGCACACTGACGAGTTTGTCGATCATCTCGGTGACCGGCGCGTTGAGCTGCTGAAGGATCTGCGGGACTGCGCCGCCGTTCTGTTGCAGCAAAGCCAGGAAGATGTGTTCGGTGTCGACCTGGGTATGTTTGTACTGTTGCAGCAGTTCG
>JAPLGY010000110.1:2378-3857 GCA_026389955.1 Caldilinea sp.
GCAGTTCGTAGGAGCGCATGGCGGCTTCCTGTGCTTTTTCGGTAAATCGGTCAAATCGCATCATGGCAATCTATTCCTCCTCGATGAATAAAGTACTCTTCTCTTTTTTACGTGAGAAGCCCTGCCTGACAACGTAACCGAGCTTCCGAAACGTTGAACCTCTAACAGAACACAAACTGACAAGGCGTCTGGCCGACAGCCAGACGCCATGTCGATAGAGGGCTGCTCACCAACGGGTGAGGGCGCCGATCCCCCCTGCCTGGGCGAGACCGGGATGCTGGTCGACCAGGGTGACGGCGAGGGACTGGGCCAGTGCACGGCGCAGGGCGCTCTCGACCGCGTCGGGCAGATCCTGGATGCGTCCGCTGGCCAGCTCTTCCTCCTCGCCCAGGGTGAGGACCACCAGGCCGCTGTCGACGAAGCGGTGGGCCCGTTCGCTGTAGTGGGTCAGGGCGACCAGATGTCGGGCGCGGCCATGCTGGATGGCGGTCAGCGTGTCGACCAGGCCCAGCACAGCGTTGCCGCCTTGCTGGGCGGTGGCGAGGACTTCTTCGGCCAGCAAGGCGGCCTCACGCGTTTCGGCGGCAGCGGCCAGCTCCAGGGCCTTGTTGCGAATCTCGGTCGGCGTGGCGTTGGTGTCGGCGTTGAATTGGCCGAGCACCATCCGGCGCATGCGGTGGCTCAGCAGCTCGTTGAAGCGGGCAACGTTTTTTTCTGTGCCCGCCAGGAACAAGCGCCGGGTGGCGCTGTCTCGGTAGAAGATCTCGGCATGTTCGGCGCTCTCCTGAAGATTGCGGCGAGCCAAGGCGCTTTCGTGCCGTTGGAGACGTGGGTTGGCCCAGCCACCCGAGCGGTGTTGTTTGATCTCAGCCCCCAGATAACCGTCTGCGGCTTCGAGCACGCCCATGTTGAACAGATAAAGACGGGCGCCTTCCTGGTCGACGTGCACCACGCCGCAGCGTTCGTAGGTGTCGAGCAGCCTGGCCAGCTGGCGCACGTAGGGGCGGAAGCTGACGAAGACAAAGTCTTCGACCGGCACCGCAACACTCTGCGCCCACCAAAAATCCTTGGCTGCACAGCTGAACATCACGATCCCACGTCCACTGCGGTTGTAGCCCATCTCGATAAAGCTCTGGATGCGGCGTACATCTTCGGCAGAGGCCTTTTCGGCCTGTTCGAGCAGACCACGCAGCGCCAGTCGATAGGTCTCTACCGTGCGATGGCAGGGGTCGACATTCAGATAGACGCTGAGCACAGGGGCATCGTGGCTTTCGAATTCCACTGCCTGGCGTACTTCGTAATCGGTTAGCATGAGATACCTCCGGTTCAAGTGGAGTGACAAACAAAGAAACGAATCAGAGACCCCTCTCTTTC
Organism: Caldilinea sp.; assembly: GCA_026389955.1. The sequence continues at coordinate 3,753 of JAPLGY010000110.1, forward strand.
TACACTAACACGGTTCCTGGTTGACGTCAATGGCTCTTTGGGGAGTGGGTCTACTTCACGATGGGGGCAGGTTTTTGGCAGCGTCCCACATCTGGTCAAAGCGTC
>JAPLGY010000370.1 GCA_026389955.1 Caldilinea sp.
GCCGCAGGTGTTGACGATCATGAGTGATTTTTGAAAATCGTCTTCCCCGTGCAACAGGGCATGGATGATCAGCGCGTGGTTGGGCACCATGTGGCAGTTGCCGCCGTACTTGTCGTAGCCATAGTGGGCTGCTATCTGGGCGCGTGTCTTGCGCCAGTCGGGCTCGGCCGCATGCCATTCACGAATCTGGCCGATCATGCGGTAGATCAGCGACTGATTGGGGATCAGCGAGAGGGCAGTATCGAGCAAGCGGTTGAGATCTCGCTCGACAAACGCCTGGGCTTCGAGCGCGGCCACGACTTGGGCGCCGTAGATCGCCTCTCCATCATGGCTGACGCTGGCGGCTCGGCGGGCCAGGTCGGCAGCCAGTTCCGGGTCTCCAGGTGCCACCATGGCCCAGCCATCGATAAAGATCTGCGAACCGATCTGTTCGGCGACCACCTGACCGTTGAGCGCCATCGAGCCGCTCTGCGGTGCTGGAATCCCCTGCTTGAGCCGCAGAAAAGCGGTATGCTCGGTCGAATTGCCCATGCCGCCCCACCAGAGGATCGTGCGCTGTTCGATGATGTAGTTGAGCCAGCTCTGGCCGATCTGGGCGGGTGTCAGGTCGCGGCGGTTGGCGTAATCGGGCAAAGCACGCAGGAAGGTGAAGGTCCCCGAAATGTCGTCGTCGGTCACGATCAGGGGCACGTTGCGTTTCTCGTGCACGTAGTACCAGACCTCCCCCAGTTCTTGGAGGATCCGGTCGTAGCTCCACCCCTCAAAGGGGCGGCCCAGATAGACGCCGATAATCTTGCCCAGCACGCCGGCATAGACGCGCTCTGCGTAGTCGGATGGCAGCTGTGTCACAGAAGTGTACCTCTCAGAATCCATTAGCCTTTGAGTCCCCCGCGCGCCAGCCCTTCAATAAACTGGCGCTGCAAGGACAGGAAGAGAAGAAGAACAGGCAGAATCATCATGACGGAGGCGGCGCTGGTCAACCCCCAGTCGCGCTGATAGCGGGTCTGAAATGCCAGCAGGCTGGTTGAGATCGGCTTCAGCGCCGGGTCTTGCAGAAATGTATTGGCAAACAGAAATTCGTTCCAAACTCCCAGCCCCACGACCAGCACAACGGTGAGGAAGCCGGGCCAGGCCAGCGGCAGGATAACGCGGGTCAGCACCTGCAGGTCGTTGGCGCCGTCGATGCGGGCTGCCTCCTCAAAATCCATCGGGATCGAAACCAAAAAGGAGCGCAGGAGATAGGTGGCGAAGGGCGAATAGATCGCCGCATAGACAATGATCAGGCCGGGCAGGCTGTTGATCAGATCGAGCTGTGCCCACATAAAATACAGGGGCACGATGAAAAGCAGAGCCGGCACACTGGTGCCGACCAACAGATAGAAGCTGAGGGCGTTGGCCCCGCTGAAGCGAAAGCGCGCCAGGGCAAAGGCGGCGAGCCCGCCGACGACGACGACCAAGAAGATGGTGCCGCTGGTGAGGAGCAGCGTATTGGAGATCGTCGTCGAAAACTGCCCCTGCACCCAGGCATCCACATAGTTGCTCAGACGAGCGGCTGTGGGCAGACCAAAAGGATTCTCCTGGATTTCCACCGTTGTTTTGAGCGAGTTGAGGACGAGCAGCACGATCGGGATCACCGAAAAGATGGCCAGCACCATCAGAAGCGTGTAATTGGGAATCAAGGATGCGGTACGGCGCCGACGAAACATTTTATACCTCCCAGCCAAGCCGTCGCAGAACGACGAACATGCTGATAAACAATGCAGAAAAAAAGGTCATTGTCAGCGCGATCGCTGTCGCATAGCCGACGCGCAGCGAATAGAAGGCAGTCGAGTAGGTCAGCGTCCCCAGCACCTCGGACGACTGTGCCGGGCCGCCGTTGGTCAACAAGTAGATGTAGTCAAAGACCAGAAACGACCAGATCATGATCATCAGCAGGGTGAAGACCAGGGTAGGGCGGATGCCGGGGAGGGTCACATGCCAGAACTCATGCCAGGGGTTGGCGCCTTCGATGCGCGCAGCCTCGTACAGCTCGGCGTCGACGGCGTGCATGGCAGCCAGGTACAGCACAACCAGAAAGCCCCAGAAATGCCAGTTGTCGACAAAGGCCACTGCGTAGAGCGAGGTGTCTGAGCGGCCAAAAAAACGAATGTCCAGCCAGGGAATCCCGCGCTCGGCCAGCCAGGGGCCGATGCCGAAGACCGGGTTCAGGATCAGTTTCCAGATATAGGCGTTGACGACGCTGGCGATCACGTACGGGATAAAGTAGAGGGTACGAAAAAGCATCTGGCCGCGGCGGATCGTTGACAGCAGATAGGCGCCGAGCAGCCCCATGACCACTGGGGCTGTCAGAAAGAGCACAGTCCAGCGCACGTTGTTGCCGATCGCTCGGTAGAAGACGCGATCGCCGAACATCTCCTGAAAATTGGCCAGGCCGACATACTGGGCAGCGCCGATCCCGGTCCAGTCGGTGAAGGCATAGCGAATGCTGAGCAGCGAGGGGGTGACGATGACAACCAGGTTCAACAGGAGCAACGGGGCCAGAAAGAGCCAGGGACGCCACGAAAAGCGCCGCCTGCGTGGCTGCGCTGGACGACGCAGCCCGGGCACAGGTGTGACAGCCATGCACAGATCTCCCTTGTCCCCTGCTGGGCGGCAGCTGCCGCCCAGCAGGGAGCGTTGGTACTAGCGTTCAGGAATTGGGGGGACGGCACCGTCGGCGCGCGCCTTCTCCCACAGTGCCTGGTGGCTGGCTAGATACTCGGCGGTGGTCAGCTCGCCTGACCAGACCAGCTCGACGTCTTTCCAGAGCTGGGTCTGCGCCTCAGCCGGCCAGAAGGTCCAGGTGGTATAGCCGTAGCGCCCTTCGCCGGTCACCTGGGAGAACTCGGTCAGGAAACGGACCACACGCGGGTCGACCTCGCTTGGAAAATCGTCGGCAGAGAACTGGATCGGCACGACAAACTCACCGAAGCTGAAGATCTGGGCGATGCTGGCGGCCCGCTGCGGGTCGTTGTAGATAAAATCCAGCACCTTGGCAGCTGCCTCTGGGTTCTTGGAGGCAGCGTTGATCGAGACGGTGCTGCCGACAGCCAGGTCAAAGCCCTGCTCTACACCCTCGCCCAGCGCAGGCAGCAAGGCCCAGTCCCAGCCCTCCGGGTTGTCGACAAAATACTCGGTAGCCCCCCGGAATCCCCAGGTACCGATCGTCATCATGCCCGCTTTGCCGCTTGCCAGCGTGCTGAAAAATGTCTGCCAGTCAAACGAATAGTAGTCTTCGAGACTGCCGGCAAAATACCCTTGGGTCGTCATGTCCTCGCGCAACATTTCGATGGCGCCAGCAAACACCTCATCCTCCCAGCTGCGCTGGCCGGTCAACGCCTCATAGACGGCGTCCGAGCCAGCATAGGCGTTGAGATAGATGCCAAGCAGGTGCTCGTTGGTCGGCTGCCAGCCCACATTCCCGTAGGAGATGGCCAGCAGGCCGGCATCCTTCAACGCCTGGGCGACCGCATCGAATTCCGCACGATTGGTCGGCGGTGCCACCCCCAGATCTGCGAAGACCTGGGTATTGTAGAGCATCACCATCGACTCAAAAGTCAACGGCAGGCCATACAGATCGCCGCCCAGCGTACCCGAGGCGTACGCCCACGGCAGAATCTCTTCTTTCCAACCATATTGCGTCGAAAACTCGTTCAAAGGCAGCACCAGCCCGGCCTTCTGGTATTCGAGCAGAAACCCGGGGCCCGGCGTCTGCACGATGTCCGGCCCTTCTCCAGCCTGAATGGCGGTGCGCAGCAGATCGTTCAGATTTTGCTGGAAGACCACCTCCAGCTCGATGTCCGGGTTGGCCGCGTTGAAGGTGCCGACAAACTGTTCGACGAATGCCTCCTGCAGGGCTGGTTCGATGTCACCTTCTGTCCACCAGACCACCTTGGTCTTTTCCCCGTTGCCAGCTGCCTCTTCTGCCGCTGGCTGCCCAGGTTGGGCCGTCGGGGCGACACAGCCGACCGCCAACGACAGCGCAACCATCAGACTGCAGGCTCGTGCAAGCCCATCTCTCCAGATACCCATCTTTTGTTTTCCTCCTGTGCAACCCGATTCCGATATAAATTGATTGAGAAGCGCTGGGCCCTGCCAGGCAGGGCTCAGGCAGACTCACGAACCACAATGGCGAAGGGCATCTCCACGTTGCGTCCCCAGGCTGGAGCGTTCCCTTCGATCCGATCGAAGAGCAGTTCGGCGGAACGGCCCCCCAACTTGTTCTGAAACTGGCTGACGGTTGTCAAGGCTGGGCTGACAATCTGGTCGGTCGGGATATCGTCGAACCCCATCACCGCCAGATCGGTTGGCACGCGCAGCCCGTTTGCCTTGCAGGCCAGCATTGCGCCGATCGCCATCAGATCATTGGCGGCGAAGAGTGCATCTGGCCGCGGGGTCAGCTGCAGCAGCTGCTGCATACCAGCCATTCCCCCCTCCACAGTGAACGCCCCAATCTGCACATAGCCCTCCGTCGCTGTCCGGCCATGCTCGGCCAGCGCTGCACGGTAGCCGACGACTCGCGGCTGACCAGGTCCGGGCTGGTTGGTCAGCATGGCGATACGCTGGTAGCCGCAGCGGATCAGGTAGCGCACTGCGTGCCGGGCAGCTGCGATATTGTCGACATAGATGTTGTCCAGCGGCAGATCGCCGGTAGGTTTGGCGGTTGCTTCCAGCCGAACCACAGGAATCTGTTGCTCCAGCAGAAGAGCCAGCTCGCGTGCGCTGCTGTGGAAAAAGACCCCGATCACACCGTCTACCCGGCCTTGCAGCAGCGCGCGAACCGCTTTTTTTTCGCGCTCGGCCAGCCCATCGGTGTTGTACATCACCAGATCGTACCCGTTGCGGTCAACCACATCCTGGACACCCCGCACAAAGGCTGGGTAGAACGGGTTGGCGATATCGGGGATCACACAGCCGATCGTGAAAGTCTTGCTGGTGCGCAGGCTGCGCGCAGCCCGGTTGGGCACATAGCCAAGCTTCTGCATGGCGTCCAACACGCGCTGCCGGGTCTCGTCGGGCACTGTGACTTGTGTGCTCTGGTTGAGCACGTAGGAAACCATTGCTTGCGAGACCCCAGCGGCTCGTGCCACATCCGCCTGGGTCGCCCGCCGGCGGGGTACCTCTTCATCCATCGCCCGGCTCCCTCTCGGCAGCCGTTTGTTGAAACGGCCAGTTTATACGTATAAGTTACATGCATATGTCACTATAAAACGGTTCTCCTGGCTTGTCAAGCCAGCCTCCAGACCAGCAGCAGCAGGGTGCCTCCCAGCGCCAGGGCTCCCCAGTCAGCGGGTTTCAGACGGAGCTCGACAAAGCGGGAGCGGCCCTGGGAGCCGAGATAAGAACGTGCCTGCATGGCAACCACCAATTCTTCGGCTCGGCGCAACGTGTTGACAAAGAGCGGCACCAGCAAAGGCAGGCGGGCACGGGCAACACGATCGGGGCGATACCAGGGTTCGCTGCCGAACTCCCCTCCTCGGCTGACCTGTGCCTTGGCGACCCGTTCCAGCTCCTCGGCGATGGTGGGGATAAAACGCAGGGCGATGATATTGGCAAGGGCAAACTCATGGACAGGCAGGCCGATCCGCTGCAGCGGACCCAGCAGCTGTTCGATTCCGTGCAGCAGATACGCGGCGGTGGTGGTCAGAGTGAGCAGGCTGAGGACAAACAAAAAAAGCAGCAGTCGCAGCGCGCCGAGCAGCACCAGTTCCAGCAGACAGGGGGTCAACCGGACAAAGTGCCACTCGTACCAGACAGTGGAACAAAGGGAGAAGCGGCCTTGAAAGAGCAGCTGCATGGCCATCAGGAAGAGCAAAAAGGGGGCGACGGGCAGCACCCCACGCAGCACATAGCGGGCGTCGAGCTGGGCGATCCCTGTCGTCCCTCCCAGTACGCCCAGGAGCAGCAGGGTTGTCAGGAGGCTGGTGGTGCTGGTTGCAGCCAGCACCATCAGCAAAGCCAGCAACAGCTTTGTGCGCGGGTCGAGCCGGTGTACGGGCGAATTGGTGGGAAGATACTGGCCGACGGTCACATTGCGCAAAAACTCGAATTCGCGCATCGAGGCTCCTTTCCCGGTCCGTTCAACAGCTGGCTGAGCGTAGCTTCGGCCTGCGCCAACGTATAGAAGGCTGCCGTAGGGGGCAGCAGGTGTTCGGACTGCAACCGTTCGGAGACCTGGGCCATGGCCGGCAGTTCCAGCCCGAACGCGCGGAGTACGGCGGGCTGGGCGAAAACCTCGGCGGGCGAACCTATCAGGGCTGTGCGTCCCTCGGCGATCACAAAAAGGCGGTGACAAAGGGAGGCCAGTTCGTCCATGTTGTGTGAAACCAGCACCAACGTACAGCCCTGGGCCTGCAGGGTGAGCAGCTGGCGAAGCAGCAACTGGCGCGCCTGCGGGTCCAGCCCGGCGGTGGGCTCGTCGAGCACCAACACCTGTGGTTCCAGTGCCAGCACACCGGCGATCGCTGCCCGACGCATCTCGCCGCCGCTGAGTGTCCAAGTCACCCGGTCTTTGAACGCAGCGAAGGGCAAGCCCACTGCGGTCATTGCGGCTTGGACGCGGCGGCGCACCTGCGCGTGGGCGAGTCCCAGCTGTCTCGGCCCATAGGCGACATCGTCGCCCACATACTGCTCAAAAAGTTGTGTTTCGGGCAGTTGGAAGACCAGCCCAACGGCGCGGCGCACTGCGCGCAGGTCGACCTTGGGGTCAGACAGATCCTGGCCGAGCACTCGGACGTGGCCGGCATGGGCGCGCAGCAGGCCGTTGCAGTGTTGGATAGCTGTCGACTTGCCCGATCCGGTGGAGCCGAGCACCCCCACGATTTCGCCGGGGTGCACGGCGAGCGAGACATCGCTCAGTGCCTGGATTTCCAGCGGCGTGCCGCGCATATAAAAATGGGCGACGTGTTGAAGCTCCAGCAGGGGAGACAGGCTGGACGGGGTCGGCAAGACAGGGGAGAGAATCTGCGGGGCGGGCTGCAAGGGTCTGTATGTCTGGACAGCGATGGCCACCTCGTCTGGGGTCAGCCGATCGGCGGGGAAAGCAGGGAAGCGGCGATGCAGCGCCTGGGCCAGTTCGCTGGCCGGCGGGAGATCGAGCTGGAGGGCGCGCAGCCGCTCTGGCTGCTGAAAAAGCAAGCGCGGGGGCCCCTGCAGCGCCACCCGTCCTTCGTGCAGCACGACCACCCGGTCCGCGTCGATGGCTTCGTGCATAAAGTGGGTGACAGCGATGACGGTCACCCCCTGCTCGCGGTGGAGGCGGGCAACCAGTGCCAGCAGGTCGCGGCGTCCTTGTGGGTCGAGCATAGCGGTGGCTTCGTCGAGCACCAGCACCTGCGGCTGCATGGCCAGCACCCCGGCGATGCAGACCCGCTGTTTTTGTCCTCCGGAGAGCAGATGCGGGGCGCGATGGCGGAAGGACTGCATGGAGACCTGTGCAAGCGCATCTTCAACGCGACGCCGGATCTCGCTGCGGTCGAGCCCCAGATTCTCAGGGCCAAATGCGACCTCCTCTTCAACGATGGTCGCCACAATCTGGTTGTCGGGGTGTTGAAAGACCATCCCGACCATGCTGCGGATTGCGCGCAGGTGAGCAGGGTCACGGGTATTCCGCTGGTGCACCCAGACATTGCCCTGATCTGGCAGGAGCAAAGCGTTCAGGTGGCGGGCCAGGGTAGACTTGCCGGAGCCGTTGTGGCCCAACAGCACGACATACTCGCCTGCTTCGACAGTCAGGTCGACGCCGCGCAGCGCCTGCACTGGATGGCCTTGACGGGTATAGGTATGGTGAAGATTTTCGACGCGCAGGATCGGGGGCATCTCAGTCGGTCAGCAAAATCAAGTCATTGCGATGGACAGCCACATCGCCGTAGGTATAGCCGAGCCGGGCTTCGATCTCGTCGGATCGGCAGCCGGCGATGCGGCGCAGGTCGGCTGCTGCATAGCCGACGATGCCGCGTGCCAGTTCATTGCGTTCACCGTCGACGATCAGCACGGTATCCCCGCGCAAAAAGTCACCTTCCACTGCTCGGATGCCGGCTGGCAGCAAGCTGCGCCCTTTGAAAGCGATCGCTTCCGCAGCACCGCTATCGACGGTCAGGCGTCCTGCCGGCTTAGGGCCGGCCAAAATCCAGGCTTTGCGGCTTTCGAGCCGGGTACTGATTGCAGGGAACCGTGTACCGACTGTTTCACCGGCGGCCACGCGCAGGATGACATCGGGTTCGCTGCCGGCGGCGATGACGACATCGACGCCAGCGTGACGAGCGGTGTTGGCGGCCTGCAGCTTGGTGGTCATGCCGCCGGTTCCCAGCCCACTGACACTGCCGCTGGCCAGCCCGCGCAGCGTCTCGTCGATCTTGCGTACCTCGGGGATCAGCTGGGCGTCGGGGTTGCTGCGCGGGTCGGCGGTAAACA
>JAPLGY010000668.1 GCA_026389955.1 Caldilinea sp.
CCATGAGCCCACCCCGCTGCCCTATGCCAGCACCGCCCGCCACCTGTGGGGAGACGCCGAAGCCGGCCAGGTCGCCGACTGGATCTATGTATCCAGCGCCCAGATCCACCAGATCGTCTGGGGGCTGGCTCCTGGCGGCTCTTTCCGCCACTCCGCCGAATTCCGTACGATCTTCGGCGCCGATCTGATCTATTATGTGCTCAGCGGAACCATGGTGATCGCCAACCCCGAACACGGCGAGGTGCAGCGGGTGCTGCCCGGCGAAGCTGCCTTTTTTCGCCGCGATACCTGGCACCATGCCTTCAATTACGGGACCGACCCGCTGCGGGTGCTGGAATTTTTTGCCCCGCCTCCTTCTCAGGGCACCTCAGGAGCTTACGCCCGCACCAAACCCTTGCTCGCCCACTCCCGCTACACCGACGACCGGGCCCTCGGACGCTGGCCGATGGAACGCGCCGCGATCGAGCAGACCCAGACAATCACCGTCGTGCGCGACCAAGACTTGCTCTGGCGCTTCGAAGACGGCCAGCTCCTCGTCGGCCTGCTCTGCTCGACCGAACACCTGACCGCCGGCAAGCTGCTCCTGCCCCCAGGACACCGCAGCGGCCGTCTCTGCCATCCCGGGGACAAGAGCCTCTACCTGACCCAGGGCACCCTCCACGTCTTCTGCCCCGACAAACCCGATGCGGTGCACACGGTGTCTGCTGCTCCCTCTCCCCGGCATTCCAGCGCTCCAGACAGGCCTGCTGGCCCGGAGCATCCTTGCGTCGCCCTCGGCATCGATGTCGGCGGCACCAAGGTCGCCGCCGGCCTGGTCGACCCACAGGGCACAGTCCTGCTGCGCCGCAGTGCACCTACCGTCGCCGACAGCCTCGCTGTGCTCGATCAGGTGCTGACACTCGCCGCCAGCCTGCTCGACAGCGCCCGCGCGCTCCACTGCCCTGTAGCCGGCACAGGGCTCAGCCTGTGCGAACTCGTCACCCCAGACGGCCAGATCGCCAGCGACGACACGATCGCCTGGCGCGGCCTGCCCATCCAGACTCTTCTCGCCGAACACGCAGCCCCCGCCGTCGTCGAAGCAGACATCCGGGCCCATGCCCTGGCCGAAGCCTGCTACGGCGCCGGCCGCGGCCTCACTCCCTTTTTGTATGTCAATGTCGGCACCGGCATCAGCAGCTGCCTGGTGCTGAATGGACAGCCCTACACCGGCGTGCACGGCAATGCGCTGGTGCTGGCAACAATGCCCGTCACGGTCTTTGACGAACAAGAACGCAAAGTCGAGTTCGCCCTTGAAGCCTTTGCTTCTGGAGCCGGCCTGACCCGGCGCTACCGCCGCTACCAGGCCGACATCACCCGTGTCGAGGAAATCGTCGCCGACGCGGCCAAGGGCGACCCACACGCCACCCAGATCCTGTGCAGCGGCGGCGAGGCGCTCGGCAGCGCTCTGGCCTGGCTGGTAAATGTGCTCGACCCTGCCGCCGTGATCGTCGGCGGCGGGGTCGGGCTGGCCGCAGGGCTGTACTGGGAGCAGGCGCTGACCACCGCCCGCGCCCAAATCTACGCCGACGCCAGCCGCCAGGTGCCGATCGTGCCCGCAGCCACAGGCCGCGACGCAGGTATCATCGGCGCCGCGGCCTGCATCTTTCAGAAGAGCCAGCACGGCTGTTGACGTGCCTGTCCGAGCATCGCTCTGTCAACCAGGGGAAGTCGCTGATGTCCCAGACACCACCGTGGTACCTGCAATACCCTGAGGTCAAATACCGCCGCAACTGGCGCAGCTGGCCGCTGATCCGCCAGCTGCGCAGCTTGCAGTGGCGCCGACTGCGCCCGCTGGCCGCAGGTCGCCAGGAAGAGCTCTCGGTGATCCGCTACTACTGGGCAGATTTTCTGGAGAGCCGACGCCCCGATCTGCGCGGCCGTGGCCTCGAAATCGGCGAAACCGCGACCCTTCGCCACTACGGCGGCCCTGCACTCACCCAGGCCGACGCCATCGACCTCACCCCCCACAGCCCTGCAGTCCGCATCGTCGCCGACCTGGCACGCGCCGATGGCGTGCCCGGCGAGCAGTACGACTGCTTCCTGATGCAGTTCACCACCAATGTGATCTTCGACATCCGCTCCGCACTCTACCACGCACTCCGCCTGCTCGTCCCCGGTGGGGTGCTCCTCACCAATTTCTGGTGCACCGATTTTTATTTTGCACGCGGGCTGGAGATGGGCACCGGCGCACCGCTCTATATGCACTGGTTTTTTACCCCGGTCCAGGTCGAAAACCTGCTGCACGAGGTCGGGCTGACCCCCGCCGACTACCAGCTCACCGTCTACGGCAACCTGCTGGCCAAAAATGCGTTCCTGCTCAACCTGCCAGCCCGCGAGCTGACCCCCGCCGAACGTGATTTCCAAGACCCAGGGCAGCCCCTGCTGATCTGCGCACGGCTGGTTCGCCCGGTCGGCTGGCAGCTGTCCCCCCCCGCCACACGCCAGCCGAGCTGGCTGCCCCCCGGCCCCCCGCTGCGGCTGGCAGCCGAGACAGGCCATTTCGGAGACGCTTATCTGCGCTGACGACGCTCTGCGTCCGTCCCGTTTATCGTGATACCGAATTCTTGCTCAGGAGGAAATCTATGAAAGACAGTCTTGTCCACAATTCGATCAGCCGACGCCACTTCCTGCAGATGGCAGGGCTGGCGCTCGGCGCTGCGACGCTGGCAGCCTGCGCCCCCGCCGCAGCCCCCGCCACAGCCCCCGCCGCAGCCGGCGAACAGACCACCATCTCTTGGTGGAACGGCTTCAGCACCCCTACCGGCCAGGAGATCGGCCCCCAGATTATCGGGGAGTTCGAGGCCATACACCCCAACATCCGGATCGAGTACGAAATAGGGCAGACCTATGGCCTGCCCGCCTCCGCCGCGGGGGCCGCCATGTTCTTCAACACCGACCGCTTCACCGAACGCGGCATCACCAGGACACGCGCCGATATCCCCACCACCTGGGCAGATCTGCGCGCCCTCTCCGATGAGCTGACAACTCGCGAAAACGGCGAACTCAAAGAGGTCGGCTTCATGCCCCCCTGGGACGCCACCTGGCTCTACCCGGTCTGGAGCAAACTCAACGGCGGCCAGATCTTCGACGCCGCCAACAGCGTCTACACCGTCAACAGCCCGGAAAATCTCGGCTGGGTCGAAAGCTGGGCCTCCTGGATCGACCAGGCCTACGGCGGAGACTTCGAACAACTCAACATTCTCGGCAACTGGGGCAGCGCCTACCCGCACGACAACTCCGCCTACTACAACGGCCTTTCTTCGATCAAAGTCGACGGAAGCTGGATTATGACCGACGTCGACTTCCCCTTCCAGTGGGAGGTCGCTCCCCTGCCCTACGGGCCCAGCGGCACCGGCACAGCCTCCGGCTTCTGGCCCAACTGGTTCGCCCAACCCAAAGGCGGCGCTCACCCCAACGAAGGCTTCCTCTTTATCGAACACTTCTGCACCAAAGGCTGGGAAATCTGGTACCGCGCCATCCCAGATACCCCAGCCTGGCGCGGGGCCTCACGCGACGTCGTCACCCAGGCGCTGATCGACAAGGTCGGCGAAGAACGGGCACTGGACCTCCACCGCTTCTTCCTCGACGCACTGGAATATGCCGCCCCCATGTGGGACTCGCCCATCAACAACTTTGCCTCTGACACGCTGCAAAGCGCTGTCACCGCCGTGCTGGGCAAGGCCAAGACGGTGCAAGAAGCCCTGGACGAGGCCCAGGCGCTGATCCAGGCCAAACTGGAGGAAACCCTCCAGTCCGCATAGTCTGCACTGCGTCTGCATCTGCCTGGAGGAATGCCCCAGGCAGATGCAGACAAGAGAGGAGATGCCCATGTCCCGTCGTCTGCGCGATACAGCGCGCGCCTATCTGTTCGTCTCTCCCTGGCTGATCTCGCTGGCGGTCTTTACCGCCTATCCCATGCTGGCCTCGTTTTATTTTTCGTTGACCCGCTACACCGTGATCCAGCCACCCGCCTGGATCGGCCTGGAAAATTTCCAGGTCATGTTCTCCAAAGATGAACTCTTCTGGCTGGCAACCTGGAACACGCTCTACTACACGGTCGTCTCTGTGCCGCTGCAGATGTTGGTGGCGCTGCTGCTGGCCACCCTGCTCAACCACAGCACACGCGGCATCGGCTTCTACCGCACAGCCTTCTACCTGCCCAGCCTGGTGCCAGCCGTGGTCACCACCCTGCTCTGGATGTTGATCCTGGACCCGCGCGCCGGGCTGGCCAATGCCGCACTGGAAGCACTCGGCCTGCCCAAGCTGGGCTGGATGCACAGCGCTGCCTGGTCCAAACCGTCGCTGATCCTCATCTCGCTCTGGGTCGGGGTCGGCCAGCCGATGCTGATCTTTCTGGCAGGGCTCAAAGATACCCCCCAGTCGCTCCTCGAAGCCGCCACCATCGACGGCGCCAACCGCTGGCAGCGCTACTGGCGTGTGGTGATCCCACTGCTCACCCCCACCATTTTCTTCAACCTGCTGATCACGCTGATCGCCTCGTTTCAAGTCTTTACCACAGCGTTCATCGCCACCGCCACCGCCACCGGCGCCACCGCCGCAGGCCCGCTCAATTCCATGCTGGTCTATATGGTGCACCTCTACCGGCAAGGCTTCCGCTACTCTTCGATGGGCTACGCCTCCGCCATGGCCGTCGTCCTCTTCCTGGCCCTGGTCCTGCTGACCCTGCTCGTCGTACGCTCTTCGCGCGGCTGGGTACATTACGAAGGAGCCCCCCCACGATGAGACCCGCCAGCCAGCGCCATGCCCCATTTCCTTTTTTGACCAGGAGGCACCCCAGATGAACCTTCGCCGCTGGACAGAGCCTGTACTGAGCCATCTGCTGCTGATCGCAGTGGCGCTGCTCTTTTTGATCCCGCTCTGGTGGCTGCTCATCACTTCGATCAAACCGCTCAACCAGATCTTGACAATCCCACCGATCTGGTGGCCCCCCTCCCCCCAGTGGCAAAATTACGTGGACACGCTGACCTCACCTGCCTTTCCCTTCTGGCAGCTGATGGGCAATACACTCTTTTATTGCGTCGTCTCCACCATCGGTACAGTGGTTTCCTCCGCCGTCGTCGCCTATGCCTTCGCCCGCATGCGCTTTGTCGGCCGCGACCTGCTCTTTGCCATCACACTCGCCACCCTGCTGCTGCCCGGCGTCGTCACGCTGATCCCCACCTACGTGCTCTTTCAACGCATGGGGCTGGTGGGCACCTACGCCCCGCTGATCGTCCCCTACTTTTTTGCCAGCGCCTTCAATATCTTTTTGCTGCGCCAGTTCATGCTCACCATCCCCGTCGAGCTGAGCGATGCCGCCCATGTCGACGGGGCCGGCGACTTCCGGGTGCTCTGGCAGATCATCCTGCCGCTGGTCAAACCAGCCCTGATCGTGGTCGCAATTTTCAACTTTATCTACGCCTGGAACGATTTTCTGGGTCCGCTGCTCTACCTGGACGATTCCAGCCGCTATCCTTTTTCGATCGGGCTCTATGCCTTTCGAAGCCGCTTCGCCCTGCAGTGGAATTTGATCACCGCTGCGGCTCTCACCATCACTGTCCCCCTGATCGCTGCCTTCTTCGCCCTGCAGCGCTATTTTATCGAGGGCGTCACGCTCACCGGTGTGAAAGGCTGAACCAAAATGGCTCCTCTCCGATTGGCTCTGCTCGGCTGCGGCGACGTCGCCCAGCGCGATTATCTCCCTGAATTTCACCGCCTGGCCGGCCGCGCCGAACTCGTGGCCGTCTGCACCCGCACCCCTGAAAGGCTGCGCTGGGCCCAACAGCACTATCAGATCCCGTACGGCTACACAGAGTTTCAGCAGATGCTCGCCGAACACGCCGCCGACGCAGTCATCAACCTCACACCGATCCCCCTCCACGACGCCACCAACCGGGCAATCCTGGAGGCCGGCTACCACCTCTACAGCGAAAAACCAGCAGCCCGCTCAGCCCGCTCAGCCCGCACGCTGGCCAGCCTGGCCCACCAGCACTGCCTCCAGGCCCTCTGCGCACCCTCCATCCGCCTCTTCCCCCAGCTGCAGTTTGTCCGCCAGCTGCTCGCAGAAGAGACGATCGGCCCCGTCCACTCCGCCCACGGGCAGGGCCTCTTCGGGGTCCCCCCGTGGGAGGGCTACCCCTCAGACCCCACTCCCTTCTTTGCCGCCGGTGCCGGCCCCATGCTGGACATTGGGGTCTATCCGCTGCATGCGCTCACTGCGCTGCTGGGGCCTGTCCGACGTGTCACTGCGCTGGTCGCCCGCGTGCAGGAAAGCTTCACCGTCGACACCGGCCCCCACACCGGGCTGCGCGTGCCGATCGAAGCCGCCGACCACTGGCAGCTGCTGCTCGACTTCGGCAACGCCTGTTTTGCCCACGTGGCCGCCAACGCCGTGGTCGTCGACACCCGCAGCCCGCCACTCGAACTGCATGGGCTGGCCGGCACGATCGCGTTCGACCCGATCTACGTCGACCAGCCAGTGCAGCTGCGCCGCCGCAGCGACAGCTGGCAGGAGATCCTCCCTCCCTTTCCCCCCAATCCCCCAGGACGCAGTCGCGGCCCCGACCACCTGCTGGGGATCCTCCATCTGCTCGACTGTATCGAAGGGCGCTGCGAACCGCTGCTGGGGTTCGAACAGGCAGCCCATGTCCTGCAAATTATTGAAGCAGCCCAGGAGTCTGCCGCCACCGGCTGCGCTGTTGCCATCGACTGAAAAGATACTTCAACGTGTGGCAACAGCGCAGCCGGGGACGGCTGGCCACACCCGTCACCTGTCTATTTGTGTGAGGAGGATTTGATGAACACTCGCCCTTTACGCGCTGCCCTGGTTGGCTGTGGCAGTGTCTCGCAGCGTGGGGTGCTGCCCCACCTGAGCCTGCCCGACGCCCGCCAGCGAGTCGAGCTGGTCGCCGCAGTCGACAGCGTCCCCGAACGCGCCGCACAAACCGCACTGCAGTGGTCGATCCCCGCCTGGTTCACCGACATCGACACACTGCTGGCCCAAAGCGACCTCGACCTCGTGTTGGTCATCACCCCGATCCAACAACATTTTGCCCACGCCCTGCGCGCCATCGCCGCCGGCAAACATGTCTATGTGCAAAAGGCGATGACCACAACCCTCGCCGAAGCCGACGACCTGCTGGCCGCCCGCGACCGCATGCAGGTCAAGCTGGCCGCCGCCCCCGGCTTCGAACTCTTCCCGTCCACAGCCCGGCTGCGCACGATCGTGGAGAGCGGGGCGCTGGGCAGACCCGCAGTCGCCTACACCTATACCCCAGGCTTCGGCCACGAACACGAACCGATCCGCAAACAGGACGGCGCCCTGAATGCCATCGACCCCACCTGGTACTACCGAGCCGGTGCCGGCCCGCTGCCCGATGTGACCGTCTACGCCCTGCAGCTGGCGACCAGCGTGCTGGGCCCGGTGCGCCGCGTGGCCGGACTGGGCAACCAACTGATGCCAGAGCGCAGCTGGCACGGCCGCACCATCGGCATCGAGGTCGAAGACAACAACGCCCTGCTGCTCGAATTCCACAACGGCACACTCGGCGTCGCCATCGGCGCCGACTGTGTCGGCGGATCAATGAACCCCTGGGGAGGCATGAGCCTCTACGGCACCCATGGCTCCCTGGAGATCACCGAGGTCGACGGTGCCAGCGGCTACCCGCTGCGCTTCCGTACCCGCCCCAGCGGCTCGTGGGCACTCAACACCCCGCTCGAAGAAGCCGTCCCGCTCACCGCCTGCCCCTACCTGACCCCGGAACACCTGCAATTTGAAGAACCCCACCTTTACGTCGACATCATGGAACTGGTCGACGACATCGTCGAAGATCGCCCCTGCCGGGCCAGCGGCGAACAGGGCCGCCACGTCGTCGAAATCATCGAGGCAGCCCGACGGGCCATCGCTACCGGAAAAACCCAGTGGCTGAGCACCCAATTTTGATCTGAACCGCACACTCCTGCCTTTTTGTGATAGAATCACAGTACCCTCACCGTCATTGGGAGGGTACCCCAGCGGACAGGCGATCGCCTGTCCGCAGAATTCGGCATCATTCAGGAGTCAACAATGCTTCAGCCAACAAACCGCTCTGGGCACTCTCTGTCTCGCCGGCTCGACTCCCTGCTTCTGCTGATATTGGTGGCAGCCACTGCCTGGGGAATTCTCGCGCTGCCCGGCCCCGAAGCCCAGGCAGAGAGCGTTCGCCCCCCACAGCGACAGAGCGCCTACCCAATTCCACCCACCACCACCCCCC
>JAPLGY010000514.1 GCA_026389955.1 Caldilinea sp.
TCGACACGATCTACGCCGAAGGGCAGCGCCGTTATGTCGAATCGCTCTCCGCCTATGCCCGTCAATTCCTGGGCTTGATGGAAAAACCGAACGTCGACCAGATCGAAGGGCTCAGCCCTGCCATCTCGATCGACCAGAAAGGTTCGGGGCGCAACCCCCGCTCGACCGTCGGCACCGTCACCGAGGTCTACGACTATCTGCGTCTTCTCTACGCCCGCATCGGCCAGCCCCACTGCCCAACGTGCGGTGCGCCGATCACCCAGCAGACGGCCACCCAGATCGTCGACACGATTATGGGGATGCCAGAGGGCAGCCGCCTGCTGGTGCTGGCCCCGATCATCCAAGCCCGCAAGGGCAACCACAAGGCAGTCTTCGAAAGTTTGCAAAAACAAGGCCTGCTGCGCGCCCGAGTCAACGGCACCCTCTATGAAGTGACCGAAGTGCCAGAGCTGGACCGCTACAAAATGCACACGATCGAGGCTGTGGTCGACCGACTCATCGTCCAACAGGCCGCAGTCGACGACACCGGCGAACCCACCGGCACCGACCTGACCCGCCTGGCCGATTCGGTCGAGACTGCACTCAAACTGGGCAGCGGCGTGCTGGTCGTGGCCGACGTCAGCCACCGCGAGCACCCTGTCGACCGCACCTTCAGCGAACATTTCGCCTGCGTGAAATGTGGCACCAGCCTGCCCGAGATCGAACCCCGCACCTTCAGTTTTAACAGCCCCCACGGGGCCTGCCCCACCTGCACCGGACTCGGCTCGCTGCAGGAATTCGACCCAGATCTGATCTTCGACGAGGAGCTGTCGATCGAAAATGGGGCGGTGCTGGCCTGGCGCCGCCAAAACGAAGAGGACGGAGACGGCTACTACCAGCAGGTGCTGCGGGCCGTCTGCCAACAGCATGGGGTGCCCTCACGTCTGCCCGTCAAAGAGCTGAGCCTGAAACAGCGCGACCTGATTCTTTGGGGAGTGCCCAAAAAAGAGAACAAAATTCGCATCGACTACACCAACAGCCACGGCGAAGAACGGGTTTTTGAGACCAGCTTCAGCGGCGTGATCCCCAACCTGCAACGCCGCTACCAGGAGACCACCAGCGACTACATCCGTGGCAAGTTGGAAGAGTTCATGAGTGTACGCCCCTGCCCAACCTGCCAGGGCAAACGGCTGCGCCCCGAAGCCCTGGCCGTCACGGTGGCCGGCAAAAATATCTGGGAGATCACCCGCATGGCCGTCGGTGACTCGCTGGCCTGGGCACACTGGCTGCGCGGAGACCCCTCCGCTGCACCAGGCCCATCCCCGCTGACCCCACGCCAGCGGACCATCGCCTACCAGATCCTCCAGGAGATCGCAGCCCGCCTCGGCTTTATGGTCAATGTCGGGCTGGATTATCTGACTTTGGAACGCACAGCAGTCACCCTCTCCGGCGGTGAAAGCCAACGCATCCGGCTGGCCACCCAGATCGGCAGCCAACTGATGGGCGTGCTCTATATTCTGGACGAACCCAGCATCGGGCTGCATCAGCGCGACACCGCCCGCCTGATCGAGACCCTGCAAGGGATGCGCGACCTGGGCAACACCGTGCTGGTCGTCGAACACGACGAAGACACCATCCGCGCTGCCGACTGGATCGTCGATATGGGGCCGGGTGCAGGGGAACACGGCGGCCATGTGACCTGTTCGGCCTGGCGCGATGATTTTTTGCGCTGCCCCGACAGCCTGACCGCCCAATATTTGCGCGGGGAGATGCGCATCCCCGTGCCCGACAGACGCCGCGACGGCAACGGCAAATACCTGTCCATTCGAGGCGCCCACGAGAACAACCTCAAACAGGTGGATGTGCAGATCCCTCTCGGCAAATTCGTGGCGGTCACCGGGGTGAGCGGCAGCGGAAAATCGACGCTGGTGGTCGATGTGTTGTACAAACGGCTGGCACAGTGGATGTACCGGGCCAAAAACCGCCCCGGCGCCCATACAGCCCTCGAAGGGATCGAACAGATCGACAAAGTGATCGACATCGACCAGAGTCCGATCGGACGCACCCCACGCAGCAACCCCGCCACCTATGTTGGGCTCTTCACCGATATTCGCGATCTGTTTGCCAGTTTGACCGAGGCCAAGGCACGCGGCTACAAAGCGGGCCGCTTCTCTTTCAACGTCAAGGGAGGGCGCTGTGAGGCCTGCCAGGGGGACGGCATCATCCGGATCGAAATGCAATTTCTGCCCGATGTCTACGTCCCCTGCGAGGAGTGCAAGGGCCATCGGTACAACCGGGAGACGCTCGAGGTCAAATTTCGCGGCAAGTCGATCGCCGATGTGCTGGAAATGACTGTCGAAGAGGGGTTGGAATTTTTCCAGCACATTCCACGCATTCGCAACAAACTCGACACACTCTACGCGGTGGGGCTGGGCTATATCAAAATCGGCCAGCCAGCCACCACGCTCTCGGGCGGAGAGGCGCAACGGGTCCAGCTTGCCAAAGAGCTGAGCCGGCGCGCCACCGGCAACACCCTGTATATTCTCGACGAACCGACAACCGGGCTCCACTTCGAAGATGTACGCAAGCTGCTCACCGTCCTGCATGAGCTGGTCAACAAAGGCAACACCGTGCTGGTCATCGAACACAATCTTGACGTGATCAAAAACTGCGACTGGCTGATCGACATGGGACCCGAAGGGGGGGTCAAGGGAGGGCAGGTGCTGGTCGAGGGCACCCCAGAACAGGTGGCGATCCACCCCCGCAGCTACACCGGCCAGTTTCTGCGCCCCCTCCTTCAAAAAGAGAAGAACGCAGCATGAACGTGGCCCCTCTGGCTGCCCTGCCTCTCCGGGTTCGCGGGGTTTCCTCTCCGCTGGAGGAGGTGATCGCGCTGGCCGGCCAGCACGCTCTGCCCGTACAGCTGTCGCTTTCTGCCAGCTCTGTCGGCGAGGAATTTGCCCAGGTCGACCCGGCACTGCGCGTGGAGCCGGGTCAAGCGGGTGACTGCGATCCAGCTCCTGGCCTGACCTATGCAGGCTACAGCCCCGCCCAGAGGGGCCGTTTTCTGGCCTGGTGCGCGGCCCCCCAGTCGCACGCCTAACTGCTGGCTCAGTTGGAACAAAGCGCCTCCTGGCAGCCGGTCCAGGGGCTCTGGCGTGTCGCTCTGTTGGCCCGCTGGCTGGAACAGGACGGCCTTGCACTGGCAAACTGGCTGACCCAGGCCGCCCTGCCCGCCGATCTTGCCGGGGTGGCGCTGGGGCTGCAGGCACTCCTCGGCACCGCGCTGACGGCAGACGAAGCCCGCACAGTGTCCAGACTCTGGCAGTTGCCCGCAGCCGACCTGAGCGAGGCAGCGCTGGCCTTTCGTCTGCAGTCGCTCGCAGCCACCCTCAGCACAGAACCGCTTCAGTTTGCATTAAAACAGCTGGGCCCGGCCGCAGACCACCCCTTGCCTTGGCGCTGCCACCATCGAGACCTGCGGATCGAATTTCCCCAACCCAACCTCCGGCGTGGCTTGGAGCCGCTGCTCGCCGACCTGGCCCTGCCCGAGGAGCCCCCAGCTCCCTTTACAAAAGAGGCCATAGACCCAGACGCCCCATCTGCCCAAAAAGAACTGGCCCACACCTACCTGGTCGTCGAGTTTCGTCAGAGCCGCTCCGAATACTTCTTGAGCGCCCTGCGCCAGGCCCAACGGCGCTCCACCTTTGTCCAGTTGCTCGACGAAGACCGCCATCTGGTCTATCGCGTCACCTTTCGCAAAAACGAAATGAACGCTTTCTGGCAGCTGTGGAACTATGTGCACAGCTGGTCCACAACCCGGATCTACTGCAACGGCCAAGAACTACAGAGCTGGCAAGTCTACCCTTATTCACAGTACCTGCGCTAGTGTTTTGTCAGGCGTCATTTGATAGGAAAAATAAGGCATTGTATACTATGTCTCCGGTGTGACGATCAATGAAAATGGGAGGCAAAAATGGGTAGAACGCAAGAGTACAAAGTGAATCTGTCAGCGGAAGAACGCAAACACCTCATCGATCTGGTGTCGAGTGGGGTGAAAAATGCCAGAAAGCTGACGCGAGCACACATTTTGCTCAAAGCGGACGAAGGCTGGACCGACGCTGAAATCACACGCGCACTTGATGTGGGAGCGGCCACCGTGGAACGGGTGCGTAAGCGATACAGCCAGGAAGGCCTGGATAGCGCGATTGATCGGAAACCCTCTAACCGTGTATACGCACGCAAAGTCGATGACAAAACCGAAGCCCACCTCGTTGCCCTCGTCTGTGGCGAAGCCCCAGCAGGATATGCAGCCTGGACCTTGCGGCTGTTGGCGGAAGAATTGGTGGCACTTGAACAGGTCGAACTAGCGTCGATTTCGCATGAAACCGTGCGCCAAACGTTAAAAAAAACAAACTTAAGCCTTGGCAAAAGCAAAAATGGATAATCCCACCGCAACAGAATGCCGAGTTTGTGTGTGCGATGGAAGATGTGCCGGAACTTTACCATAAACTTTATAATCCGCATCGCTGAGATTGAACTCAATATCCTTTCCAGTCAGTGCTTGGACCGGTGTATCGGGCAGAAAGAGTTCCTTAGCAAAGAAGTGACTGCCTGGGAAGCCCGACGTAATCAGCGAGCGGCCTCCACCAACCGGCAGTTCACTACTCAGGATGCCCGTATCAAGCTGAAACACCCATATCCATCACTTTAGACTTGACGGCACCCAAGACACGACACGCTCTTTTGGAGCCCCGACCGTGAGGGAGGGGGGAAATGTCAAGACACGACAAGTTCCCAAGACACGACAAGCTCTTTTGGAGCCCCGACCGTGAGGGAGGGGGAATCGCAAGGCACGACCAGCACCCCAGACACGACAAGCACCCCAGACACGACACGCTCTTTTGGAGCCCCGACCGTGAGGGAGGGGGGAACCCCCAGACACGACAAGCTCCCCAGACACGACACGCTCTTTGGTAGCCCCGACCGTGAGGTAGGGAGAATCCCCAGACACGACAAGCTCCCAAGACACGACACGCTCTTTTGGAGCCCCGACCGTGA
>JAPLGY010000512.1 GCA_026389955.1 Caldilinea sp.
CAGCAGGGCGCTGGCCGGCCATCTCTCTGGCGGACGACCAGCAAGCGCGCCGCTATCTCGCTGAGGTGGCTGCCGTGTTGGAGCCGGACAGCCTGGTTGTCACGTTGGGGGATCAGGAGACCTTTGCGATCTGGTATGGACTTTGGGGTGACCGGACGCTGCAGGAGGCGGCTCCAGGGACCATCGCTGTCAACGAATCGCTCTACCAGTTCGACTGGTACCGTCGCCTGCAGCGCGCCCTGTACCCCCAGTTGGCTGGAATAGATCTTTCGGCTGCCCAGGCAGTAGAACGCTATGGCAAGGTCCGGCCTGTCTTTTTCGCCTATCGGCCGGCCTGGCTGGATGCCACTCAACTGGAAAAAACAGGCCCGCTTTGGCGTTTCAAACAAGAAAGGGAAGTCCCATGAGCGTACGAGGGGTATATCTGGCCGGCCCGCTGCGGTGGTTTGGCTGGCGCAAAGGGGCGATTGCGCTGTTGGTGGCGTTGTCGCTTGGGGTGGTGGGGAGTCGCTTTGTGCAGGCACAGCTGGCCCCCAACATGCTGCAACTGGCCGATCTGATGCGGCAGTTGGGGCCGGAACTGCCCCGTCTGCTCGGCATGGAGCAGCCGCAGACCTACCTGGTCTTGGTGCAAAACAACCATGAACTGCGTGGCACGGGAGGATTCATCTCGGCGGTAGGTCGGCTGACCTTGGATCGGGGGAAAGTGACCGACCTGGATTTTGTCGACAGCTACGCCCTTTATCGCAGCGATGGGCTCTATCCGCCTCCCCCGGCGCCGATGGCGCGGTACATGAATCTGCCGGTTCTGGTCTTGCGGGACGCCAACTGGTCCCCCGATTTTCCAACGGTGGCCCAGATGGTCCGGGTTTTGTATCGCAATGAGACGGGGATCGAGGTTGACGGCATTGTGACGGTCGACCTCAACGCGGTCAAGCGGATCTTTGGGGCATTGGGCACGCTGGAGGTGCCGGGTTTTGAGGAGCCGATCACGGGCGAAAACATCGAGGCGCAGATTGTGCGGCTGTGGGAGCGGCCGGCCGAAGGAGAGGTCTCCCTTGGCGAGTCCGACCTGGGGGAATGGTGGAGCCAGCGCAAGGAGTTCATCCCGCGGCTGACAGAGGCTGCGCTGGCCAAAGTGCAGCAAGGGGGGGCCAACCCGCTTCAGCTGGCTGCGGCGGCGTTGCAGGCGCTCGAAGATCGTTCGATCCAGGTCTGGTTGAAAAATGGGGTTGCCGCTGCTGCGATGCAGGAGCGGGGCTGGGACGGCCGTCTGCAGGGTGCAGACGGCGGCGACTTTCTGGCTGTCGTCGACGCCAATCTCGGCTACAACAAAGCAGATGCTGCGATGCAGCGGGCTGTGGACTACCAGGTCAGCTGGCCGAACGGCGCGGGCCAGCCGGGCCAGGCCACGCTGACCTTGACCTACACGCACCCGGTCGACGCCGACGACCCCGGCTGTGATCTGACGCCGCGCTATGGGAAAGACTACGCCGATCTGGTGGCGCGCTGTTATTTTGCCTATGTGCGGGTCTATGTGCCGGCAGGCAGCGAGTTGATCGAAGCGACGGGGGTTGATTCTGACAGTGTGGAGAGCCGTCGGGGAGAGCAGCGCACACAGGTGTTTTCCGGGTATTTCATCTTGCCCCCGCGCGAGCGCAAGACAGTGACCTTTACCTATACCCTGCCTGCCGCCTTGCAGCCAGACACCTACCAGCTGCGGGTGCAGCGGCAGTCGGGGACAGCGCCGCTGCCGCTCACGGTGACTGTCCAGGGCAGTGCGCTCTCTCTGCTGGTCGATGGGAGGGTCTGGAACGGGCCTGGGGCGCCCTAGGAGTAAACAAAAGCACGTCTACCTGTCGGAAAAATTAATGCGCCGGGGAAAACCTCCCCGGCGCATTTCAGATCGCAAAGCGCCAGTCAACTGGCCAGCGAAACCTCAGTTTTGGGGTCAAAGATATGGGCGTTGGCCATATTGACGGCCAGATGGAGCTCGTCGCCGATCTGCGAACGGACGCGCGGGTCGACGCGGGCGATAAACTGTTTTTGGTCGCGCGTCACCAAATACAGGAAAATTTCGTTGCCCATCATTTCGACGACGTCGACCTTGGCCTGCATGTCCGACTCCAGAATGCTCGGCGGCACATACGGTTTGGCATGGATATCTTCGGGGCGAATGCCGAAGACAACCTGTTTGCCTTTGTACTGGCGCCACTCCTCGGCTTTGGGTTTGGGCACTTCCAGGCGGAAACCGCCGGTGTTGATTTCCAGCTTGCCGTCGCTCTCGACCAGGGTTGCATCAAAGAAATTCATGCTGGGGCTTCCGATGAAGCCGGCCACGAAGACGTTGTGCGGGTGGTCGTAGAGGGTCTGGGGGGTATCGATCTGTTGGAGCAGCCCATCTTTCATGACGGCAATGCGGGACGCCATGGTCATGGCTTCGACCTGGTCGTGGGTGACGTAGATGAAGGTTGTGGCCAGCCGCTGGTGCAGCTTGGTCAGCTGGGCACGCGTCTGCACGCGCAGCTTGGCATCGAGGTTGGAGAGCGGTTCGTCGAAAAGAAAGACGGCGGGTTCGCGCACAATGGCACGGCCGACTGCCACGCGCTGGCGCTGGCCACCCGAAAGTTGCTTGGGTTTGCGGTCGAGCAGGTGGCCGATGTCCAGAATGTCGGCTGCTTCTTTGACACGGCGGTCGATTTCGTTTTTGGGTGTCTTGCGCAATTTGAGCCCGAAGGCCATGTTGTCGTACACACTCATGTGTGGGTAGAGCGCATAGCTCTGGAACACCATGGCGATGTCTCGATCCTTGGGGGGCACATCGTTGACAATGCGTTCGCCGATCCGGATATTGCCGTCGCTGATCTCTTCCAGGCCAGCCAGACAGCGCAGGCTGGTGGTCTTGCCGCACCCAGACGGTCCGACGAAGACCAGGAATTCTTTGTCTTCGATGTGGATGTTGAGATCGTTGACAGCCGTTACCTCGCCGTAGCGTTTGTAAACGTGGTCGTACGTCACACTAGCCATTATGATTTTTTCTCCTTGGCGTCAAACACAACTGTTTGAAACAAAATAATGGAGGAAAGCAGGGAGCATCCCATGGAGAAGCAGTATAGCACAGCGTTGTGGCCAATTGCAAACTCTGTTTTTGGAGGGCATTGGGGGGGATCGTGTGGGGGAAAAGCTGCAGCGGG
>JAPLGY010000222.1 GCA_026389955.1 Caldilinea sp.
GCCCGGTTGGATTGTAAGGGAAACGCCCTCGCCGACGATGACACTGCCGTTGAGAACATAGATCTTGTCGCTGGTCCAGGTGGAGTTGGCGCTGTAGATCTTGTTGTCCAGCGTCTCGACTGCGCTGCGCACCTGCTCCGGCGTCCAAGCTGGCTGCTGGCTACGAATCAACCCGGCCAGCCCGGCAACCAAAGGCGCGGCCAGGCTGGTGCCGCTGGCAGTATCATAGCCGCCCCTTGTCGTCGTGCGAATGTCCTGGCCCGGTGCGCTCACATCGATCCAGCCACCGTAGTTGGAGAAAGCCGCCTTCTGGTCGTTGACATCGGTGGCCGCAACCGCCAGCACTTCCGGGTAGGCAGCCGGATAAAAGGGGGTGCTGTTGTCGTCGTTGCCCGCACTCCCCACCACCAACGCAGTGATGGCCGCTTCACGTACGGCATCGCGCAGCACAGCAGAGTCTGCATAGCCGCCCAGAGAGAGGTTGATCACCTGCGCGCCATTGGAGGCAGCGTACTGCACCGCTGAAGCCACGTCCGAATAGTTGGCAACATTGTTGGCTCGCATGGCGTTTACAAACATGAGCGAACAATTCCAGCACATGCCCGCCACACCCACGCCGTTGTTTGTCGCTGCACCGGCCACACCGCCCACCCGACTGCCGTGACCGTTGGAATCGCCGATGTCATTGTTGTTGGCAAAGACATTCCAGCCGTTGAGGTCATCGACCTTGCCGTTGAGATCGTCGTCGACGCCGTTGGGCGGGTCATCGTTTACCCACAAACGGCCGGCAAAGTCTGGGTGTGTCAAATCCACGCCGGAATCGACAAAAGCGATGATCACGTTGGGGTCGCCGGTGGCTGCATCCCACGCTGCCGCCGCGTTGATCTTCGCCAGCGCCCATTGGCTGGAATATTCGGGGTCATCGGGAATACGCGCCGGGCGCGCCACATAGTCTGGCTCGGCATACTCGACCGCAACGTCTGCGGCCAGCGCTGCCACCGCGTGTTCGACCGGGGTGGCCGATGTCCACTGCACCCGATAGACGCGCTCCAACCCGACAGCGCTGCTGCGGCTGGCCTGCACAGCATTCGTGCCGCCACCGCCAAAGACCGGCTGTGCAGAGGTGGCACCCAGCGTAGAGAGCAGCCTGTTGAGTGACTCGGCGCTGCTCGCCACACTTGCGCCGGCAGCATTGGCCTGCCCGCTCGCCAGCGTCACACCCGGCTTGAGTTTGAGCAGCAACGTATTGGGCACATATTCGATGTACGGTTCGGTCAAAGCGACGATCGGTTCGACAGCAGGTGTCACCGCCTGCGCCTGCGTCACCGAAAAGGTGAGCACAGACACGGTCAATCCGATCAGAAGCGTCATAAAAGCTATGCCAACCCAGCCAGCGTGCAAGAGGGAGTGTGTCTTGGAATGTTGCATGTTGGTTGCCTGAATTTTTTCGGTGATCAACAAGGGTTTGTCGAGAGAAACTATCAGCGATAGAGGCCTTTGGAATTCGTGGGTTCAGTATAATCAATTTTGGCATCCAGGAACAGTATGTTTTGTCCAATTCATTTATCGATTCAAATCGCTGTATGAACCAACTTCGGCGTGATAGGCAACAACATAGAACCGTAAGGCCAATAAACCGCTGCGATCCAGCCCGTTTTCAAACTGCCCGGACACCGACGACCTGAATCGACGGGAACAAATTTCTGTCTTTTCAACGTTGTTAAAAGGTATATGCATACGTTTATGTAGCAATCCAATTGTCTGCCGATCAAGATACATTGTGGAGAATCTTCATGCAGCGCAT
Organism: Caldilinea sp.; assembly: GCA_026389955.1. The sequence continues at coordinate 1,805 of JAPLGY010000222.1, forward strand.
CTATCTGAACTCCATTCATCTGCTTCTCCTGTTTGCACTGATCTTCACGATCGGCGCGGCGGCGGTGAGTCCAGCGGTGCAGGCAGAGTCACTCGCCGCACCCGCAGCGCAGGAGATTCCTGCGCCAGTTCTTCTGACGACGACGCCGGCCAACGGTGCCCGCTGGGACGGCAGCCCTGTCGTCTTTGTCTTCAACGAGCCGATGGTGGCAGCACAGCTGGCTGTGACCCCGGAGTTGGCAGGCACCACGACGATCGACGGCGCTGATGTGATTTTTACACCCGCTGCCCCGCCCGCCGCCAATACGCGCTACCGCTTCAGCTTTGTCGAAGCAACAGCAGCCGGCGGCACAGCAGCAGCCAGCATGCTCGATCTCACCTTGCAAAGCACGGGGCCACTCGGCGTGCTGAGCACGCAGCCTTCCGATGGCGCTGTAGACGTCGATCCCCACACGCCGATCACGGTAGTATTCAACCGCCCGGTTGTGCCACTGGTCGGCATCGAAGAACAGGCAAATCTGCCGCAGCCCCTCGACTTCTCCCCCTCCTTGGCGGGCAGCGGTCAGTGGGTCAGCACCAGCGTCTACCAGTTCACACCAGCTCTGTCGCTGGCTGCAGCGACAACCTACGACGTCAGCGTGGCGCCGCTGACCGCCGTAGACGGCAGCATCCTGGCCGGCACCGCCCGCTTCAACTTCTCCACCTCAGCGCCGATCGTGGTGGAGGCCAGGCCCGCCGGCCTTCTCGTCCCGCCAGACACCAAGGTCACTGTCACCTTCAGCCAGGCGATGGATCGGGCCAGCACCGAGACGGCCTTCAAGCTGTGGAATACAGGCACTCCCTCGATTGCAGGGAGCTTCGGCTGGGACGACACCCAGACCGTGCTGACCTTCACACCCGATGAGCGGCTGCCCTTCGGCGAGGTGTTTGCCATCGAGATCGCCGAAACCGCGCTGGCACAGAGCCAGGCGGGCGGGCTGCGCGAGGGCTGGTCGAGCGAATTTACCGTCGTGCCAACAGCTGCCATCCAGAACACGTCGATCTTGCCCGAG
>JAPLGY010000730.1 GCA_026389955.1 Caldilinea sp.
CGCGAGACGTTGAAGCCTTTGCCGGCCCAGACCCGGCGTGTGCTGGTGGCGCGCAGCACGGTGTCGTAGGTGACTTGGGGCACTTCGAGAAAGAGGTCGATGGCTGGGTTGACGGAGACCGTATAGATGTTCATGGTGGGCTGTCTTCAAAATGGCCTGCGTTGCGTTGGTAGAGCTCCTGGAAGGCGACCAGCTGTTTTTGGTAGCGGGCATGCCGTTCCCTGTCGGGTTCGACCTGTGGGCCGGTGCGGGCCTGTTCGGCTGCGTGGCGGGCCAGGGCGTCGTGGGGGAGCAGCCCGCAGGCAGCGCCGGCCAGCAGGGCAGCGCCGCTGGCAGATTGTTCGTGCGTCAGCAGCGGTTGCACGGGCAGTCCAAAGACATCGGCCACGACCTGCTGCCAGAAGGGGCTGCGGGAGCCACCGCCAGCCAGGACGATCTGTTGGGCTGAGGCGCCCAGTTCGTGCAGAACCTGGTAGGCGTTGCAGGCGGCCAGGGTGACTCCTTCGACGACAGCGCGGATCAGGCTGGCGCGCGAGTGGCTGAGGGTCAGACCGAAAAAGACGCCGCGGGCAGTCGGATCCAGATAGGGGGTTCGCTCGCCGACCAAATAGGGGAGAAAGAGCACTCCTCTGGCCCCGGGAGGTTCTGCGGCTGCCTCGGCCAGCATGCTGGTATAGTCGACGGACTGTGGGAAGAGCAGGTCACGCGCCCAGCGCAACGCCAGCCCAGCGGCCAGCATGGCTCCCATCTGGTACCAGCCACAGCCTGGTCCGCGGGGCTCCAGTGCGCTGCAGAAGGTATGGATTCGTCCGTGCGGGTCGACACGGACCTGTGCGCAGGGTTGGATCAACTGGCCGCCGGTGCTGAGGGTCAACAGCAGTTGATTGTCGTCGACGACGCCGGCGGCCAGGGCACTGCAGGCAGTATCTGCTGCTCCGCTGGCTATGGGCAAGCCGACGGGCAGCCCCAGGCTTTGGGCTGCTGCTGCGTGCAGCGTGCTGCTGGGGGCAGCAGAAGGATAGATAGGGGGCAGCAGTTCGCGGCGGATGGCCAGCGCGGCGAGCAGGTCAGCGGACCAGCTGCGTGTTTGTTCGTCAAGGAGGAGTGTGCCGGCGGCGTCGCTGGGGTCGGTGGCCAATGTGCCGGTCAGCCGCAGCCGCAGATAGTCTTTGGGGAGCAGCACCTTGTCGACCTGGCGCCAGAGGGCTGGTTCGTGTTGTTGGAACCAGCGCAGGGTTGCTGCCTGGAAGCCGGTGGCTGCGGCGCTGCCGCTGATGGCGAGCAGCCTTGAGGCGCCGATTGTCTGGGTGATCTCCTGGACTTGTGCGCTGCTGCGGCGGTCAGGCCAGATCACAGCTGGGGCCAGCGGGTGAGCTTGTTGGTCGAGGAGGACAGTGCCATGCATTTGCCCGGACAGCCCGATCGCCAGCACGTGGGTCTCTGGATGGTGGGTCAGCACGGTGTGCACGGCGGCTGTGGTTGCCTGCCACCAGGCTTCGGGATTTTGCTCGGCGCGATCGGGTGTGGGCTGTTCGATTGGGTAGCTTTCTGTTGCGCTGGCCAGCGGGGTGCCATTGGCGGTCGTCAACAAAACCTTGACGGCTGAGGTGCCCAGATCGATGCCAAGCAGTGTCTCTTGTATCATGTTTTTTGAATTTGGGCGTCGACCGGGCTGTACCAGATTTGCTGGTCAGCCTGCCAACCGTTGGCATTGAACAGCAGGGGATGTTTGGTCCAGCCGGCTGCCAGTCTGGCCTGCAGGGCGTTCCAACTGGGGACGCCGCCGGTGGCATCTGGGCTTTCCACGCTGGCAGCTCCGACCGCAGTGGCCAGGGTCAGGGCTTGTTCCGGGGAGGCTCCTTGGTGGAGGCTGGCGAGCAGACCGGCAATGGTGCAGTCGCCAGCCCCGGTAGTTCCAGCGACGGTGACCTGAAAGCAGGGGGTCAACAACTCCCGTCCCAGCCAGCTGTCTGGCAGCGAGGCCAGCAGGCGT
>JAPLGY010000498.1 GCA_026389955.1 Caldilinea sp.
CAGCTGCGCAAGCAGGTGGTCTTTTCCCAGTATTGCCAGCAGGCCAATCGGGTCGAGCAGGATGGCTGGAAGGTGCCGTATATTATCACCAGCTCGGATGGGTTGGAGATTTTTGATGTGACCTTTGCGGGTCAGCCTGTATTGGACAGTGCCAAGCTGGTCGATTGGCACGTCCAGTACTCGAAGAGCGAAGGGTTTGGCTACAACGACGGGATCGGCTGTCCGATGTTCAGCTCGTCGGCGGTGGTTGCCGTGGAGGGGCCACACCTGGAGGAACTGCCGACGGCGGGTGGTTTTGCGTTGGTCCAGGATTTTTACCATCCGTTGTGGCCGCAGCCGTGCAACTACCGATATCAGCAGCGCTACGAATTTTTCTTGGACGGTTCCTTTCGGGTGGTGGCGCTCAACCTGGGGCGTGGATGTGGCATAGATGGGGTCTACCGTCCTGTGGTGCGTATCGACCTGGCCAGCCGTGTGCCTGGCGGCCAGCAGCTTTCCGAGTGGGATGGGCAGCAGTGGCAGCTGTGGGGGGCGGAGGGGTGGAGGTTGCAAGATGGGTCTACGTCTTACACGGCGGAAGGCTATCAGCTGCGGATGACCGATCGGACGGGGGCGGGCTATTTTTTGGAGCCGGGGCGCGGTCAGTTTGGCGATGGGGGGCGTGGCGACAATGCCTTTGTCTACGTGACGGTTGTCCGGCCTGGGGAAGGGGATGCTGACATGCCCACATTGGGCTCTTGCTGTGGCGAAGGACATCGGCAGGGGCCCGAGCAGTTTATGGAGCCATCTGCTGAAGCGCTGACGGGGCAGGATCTGCTGCTCTGGTACGTACCCCAACTGGAAAACGACGAACGTCCAGGTCAGGAGTATTGTTGGGCCGATTTTGTCTGGACGGACGGCCTCTATGTGCCGACTGGTTTTCCATGTGCGGCTGGCCCGCGTTTTGTGCCGGTTAGTCCATAAAGGAGCATTGTTGAGGAAATGACGCAACGCGCATTGTGGCAGATGTTACTGCAGACCCGCCTGCATCCTCCCCACATCCCTGCTGATATTGTGGATCGTCCCCGGCTGGATGAACTGCTGGCCAAGGTGTTTCAACACAAACTGGCGCTGGTGGTTGCCCCTGCCGGCTATGGCAAAACAACGGCTGTGGCGCTCTGGGCCAGACAACAGTCCGACCCGGTCGCCTGGGTTTCGCTCGGCACGCCCCCTGACGAGCTGTTTCTGTTTGTCTCCTATCTGGTGGCAGCATTGCAGCGGGTGGGGGGGGCCTTCCTGGAGACTGAGCTGCTGGTCCGCAGCGGCCAGGCCCCTGCGGTGATTTTGCGGCGTTCTTTGGTCGCTGAACTGGCTGCGCTGGGGCGGACGATGGTGGTTGTGCTGGACGACTACGACCGCGTCTGCTGCGAACCAATTCACGAGTTTGTGGCTGCGCTGGTGGAGGAGCTGCCGCCGTCGGTCCATCTGCTGATGACCGTACGGGCCAGGCCGCAGCTTGTGTTGGCGCGTTGGCGTGAGCGCCAGGAGCTGTTGGAGGTGCGTGCCAGCGATCTTTGCTGCGACACCGCCGAGACTGGGCAGCTGCTGTTGGCCATGCGTGGAACACCCCTCGATGCTGCGGTGGTGCAGGTGTTGCACGACCGCACGGAGGGCTGGGCTGCTGGGGTGCGTTTGGCGGCGTTGTCGATGCAGCGGGTCTCCCCCGAACAGCTGGCGGCGACACTCAGAGAGGCCAGCACAGTCAATGTGCGCAATTACCTGCTTGACGAGGTCTTCGCCCTACAGAGCGAGCAGACGCAGCAATTTTTGGTCAAGACCTCAATTTTGGATCGCTTCTGCGCGCCGTTGTGTGCTGCGGTGTTGACAGAGGGGGCTGTCGACGGCTCTGCGGTAGAAGCCAGCCGCTCCTGGATCGAGACGTCGTCGGCTGCAGGTCTGTTTGTGATCTCCCTCGACGAGGTGAAAGAATGGTATCGTTACCACCATTTGTTTGCCGAACTGCTGCGGGTGCGACTCCATCAGCTGTTGGACAGCCAAACAGTGGCCAGGTTGCATCAGCGCGCGGGAGAGTGGTATGCCCGGCATGGGCTGGTCGAAGAGGCTGTGCGTCATTTTTTAGCGAGCGGCGATGTGGATGCTGCGGTGAGGGTGGTGGCAGACC
>JAPLGY010000494.1 GCA_026389955.1 Caldilinea sp.
AAATCAACATCCTCCAGATACATCCAGAAGTCCTCGTCGAAACCGCCCAGTGCCTGCCAGACCTCGCGTCGGTAGGCGCTGGCGCCTCCGCAGCCGCTGAAAACCTGCACCGACCGGTCATGTTGGCCGGTATCGGTCTCCCAGACGCCCCGGTTGCGCGGGATTCCGTCTGCCCCCAACAGGTCTCCAGCGGTGTGCAGCGTGTCGCGGCGGTCGAAGAGCAACAGTTTGCTGGTGACGGTGGCTGCCTGTGGGTTGGCCACAAATACTTGGATCAGTTCTTCCAACCAGTTGGCTTCTGGTTCGGTATCGCTGTTGAGCAGCACGAGCACGCGCCCGCGCGCTGCGGCTGCCCCCGTGTTGCAGGCACGGGCAAAGCCCCCGTTGTGCCGGTTGGCGATCAGGCGGACATCTGGGTAGTGGGCCGTCACCAGAGAGACCGAGCTGTCGCTGCTGGCATCGTCGACGACGAGGATCTCCAGGTCGCGAAACGTCTGTCGGTGCAGAGCGTCGAGCACGGTGGGCAGGTGGCGGACACCGTTGTAATTGGGCACGACCACGGAGACAAAAGGCGAAGCAGTTTCCTGCAACGGCGCAAAGGTGCGTGCTGGCCTGGGTTCAAAGTCGTCCGGGGCGGATCGGAAGCTGTCCAGGTTGACCGCGATGGTATGGCGCATGACCACACGATCGTTTTCGCGCAGCCCGCTGTAGGTCTCGTCGAGCACAATTGGGTTGCGGCGTGGTTCCTGGTTCTCCGCAGCGGCCAGCTTCTGGCGCGCCTGCTCAGCCTGGGCTGCCTGGGTTTCCCTGGCTTTGCGCCGTGCCGAGTTGGCGGAGGATGGATGGGACGTTTCAGACATGAATGTTCCTCATCGATAAAATTGTTGGCGACAGTACTCTTCCACCGCTGCACGCCAGGGACGCAGCGCAAGACCAAGCGCTGCGCCGGCTTGGTTGACCAGTACGGCGTGCAGCGGCGGCTGGCTGGGACGCTGCCATTCGTGCTGCGCGATCGGTGTGACTTCTACGCTGTCACAGCCACTGCATGCCAGCACATGCTGCGCCAGCTGGTAACGGCTGCACCACCCTTCGTTGACCAGGTGATAGCTGCCGTAGCGTTCGGTTTCGATCAGACGGGCGATCGCGGCGGCTGCATCGGGCGCATAGGTGGGGTTGCCATATTCGTCGTCGACGACCCGCAGGTTGCCCTGCCGTGCAGCCGCAGCGACGATTTTGGAGGGGAAGTTGGTGCCCCCCGGCCCGAACAGCCAGGCGACACGGACCAGGTAGACTTGCGAATGCAAGGCGGTGACGGCTGTCTCGCCAGCCAGTTTGCTGCGGGCGTAGACACTTTCGGCCTGACGCTGGTCATATTCGCGGTAAAACTGGCCAGGGATTCCAGCAAAGACTTCGTTGGTGCTCACTTGGACCAAAGCCGCCGAACAGCTTGCGCAGCCTTCTGCCAGGTATTTGGGGCCCAGCGCGTTGACTGCATACGCCGCCGCAGGGTTGCTCTCGGCGGCATCTACCTGGGTCCAGGCCGCAGCATTGATGACCACGTCGGGGGCCAGTCTGGCTACTTGCTCTGCGGTGCTGGGCAAGCTGATGTCGACGCTAGGGCGTTTCCAGACTGTCACTGTGTGCTGGCGCTGGCTGGTCAGAGTGGATTCCAGCGCACTGCCCAACTGGCCGCGGCCTACCAACAAAATATGCACGGGTTATACCTCCACCCACGCTTCTGGGTCGGCGAAGAGCGGTGAAATCATCGGGACAAAGCGCACATTCCCGAGCCGCTCGATAGCCAGCTGGCCGTCGAGCTTGCGGACAAGCCACAGCTGTTGATCCCACTCCTGGGTGCCGACCGGGAGGATCAGACGGCCGTTCGGGGCGAGCTGTTCCCACAGCGGCCTGGGGAGATGCGGGGCTGCCGCCGAGACGATGATTGCGTCGAACGGTGCGGCTTCTGGCCAGCCGACAGCGCCGTCGCCCACGCGCAGATGCGGATGATAGCCGAGGGTGGCCAGGGTTCTGGCAGCACGCTTGGCCAACACGGGCAACCGTTCAATGCTGTGGACGGTCGAGCCCGACGCGCTGCCTGGGGATGCAGTCAGTTCGCACAGAATGGCTGTCTGGTAGCCGGAGCCGGTTCCGATTTCAAGCACCCGCTGGCCAGGGTGGAGGTCAAGTGCCTGCACCATCAGGGCCACCACAAAGGGCTGGCTGATCGTCTGGCCTTCGCCGATCGGCAGGGGGGCATCTTCGTCGGCGAAGCGTTGGAGCGACGTTTCGATAAACGTGTGCCGTGGCACCGCAGCAAAGGCTGCCCGGACGTGTGGGTCACCAATTTCGGGCCACTGCTCGGCCCAGGGAAAGCTTCTGTTTGTTGCCGGGTCGTTCATCGCTTCCGCTGCACCGTCTTTGCGAGATCCAATCTGCTCTCTGACAAGTGTACCATGAAGCACAACGGCAAGAGAAACGGAGCAGGCCACTCCGACCACGGCAACTGGGAACGCTCGCCCTCTGCTTGTGCGGTTCCAGAATGGGAGCTGCTTCGGATGGATTTCGCACGTTGAAAGGGGATACCGGCGAGCAAGTTCAACGATGACCGGCTGAGGCGCACGCTGGATGCACTGTAACCCCATGACCGACCGCACGGGCGAACGCAAGGGTCGCCCGTACTTGATACTCAAAGTATATGCTCTTGAAATCGCCTCGCTGCTTATTTGAAAGGTCTTGGCCCTAGGTCCTTTTCTTTTGCCAGAGCATATAGATCATCGAACATCAGGTTGGTGCGCTGAAGAATCCAATACAGGTCGATGAAGTCTTTCGCATCTGTGCGCCCAAAGACCGCCAGCACCTTGTTGGCGCCAATGTTCTCTAGACTGTCCAGTCGGAGGCCGTCGATCTCGCGCGTGGCGCCAAAGTGAACAGGCACATCCTTGACGAAATCTACCTTCAGTGTAACGTCGCTATCATTGACGACAATGTATTGCAAAAAGGTGGGTGTCGTCACTTGGCTCTGGATGCGCAGAGCAAGCGTCTGCAAGATGCCAAGGATGGCACGGTTGACTGCGTCGAAATCGGCGTCGCGCTGATTGGTGAATAGGTCGAGATCGATGCTTTCGCGGTGGTGAAAATAGAAGCGCGCCAACGCCGTGCCGCCTGTCAAATAGAAGCTGTCGGCTACAGCGTTGGTGAAAAAAAGCGCCAGGAATCGATCTTGCAGAGCGGTGTTAACGTCCATTGCTGGCTGCCGTTTCCCAAACCTGCAGGGCGTATGCCCATGCTTCCCGCACCGGCGGCTTCAGTTTCAGGTGTGGAAAAAGCGCCCGCAGTTCCGCCAGGCTCAGGTAACGCCAGACATCAGCATAGCGGGCGCTCTCCAAGATACGCGACGCCAGCCAGATGCGCGTCTCCTCATCGCCGGTGCGCAGTAGCGACTGTACATCCTCCTCAGTGAGGTCGTAGTCCCACAGAAAGTACGGGCGGGTTACCATGACGATATTCTACCAGATCACACGCCGGTGCGGCGAACGCAACTACCTGGCGCGGCTCAGGGCAGCGTCACCCTTTCAGCGGTGAGGTCACGCCAACGCACCGGCGCTGGCAGCGCTTTTCGCCTGCATGGCTTCATCCAGGTCACACTTTCACGAAACACATGTTCAATAGCGCGTCAGTTGGCATCGAGCAGGAGTTGATGGACTGAAGTCCGGGATGTTACCGGGTTACGAGGCAACCATGATTGTCGTTCACAGTGCCGACGTTGCGGTCAACGCAAGTCTGACCTTACCATTTGAAGGAATTGCTGCGCAGTACAAGTTCTGACCTGATCACTGGTCATCGTCGTTCAGCCAGGATTCCATATCGGCGGTGGTCAACCCCTTCTGCTCCCACAATGCATCGACATGGCGCGTCAACCGATCGGCAAAGTGACGCGCCAGTACTTGCTTGACCTCCAGCAGTTGTTCATCCGACAGGCGCAGCGAATAGAGCTTGAGCAATTCCATCTGTAGGTTCGTCAACGGTGGTTGAGCGATCATGGCGTATCCTTTTCGTAAATCCCGCGGTGTGCCATCGACACCAACATCCTGCTCAGCGGCATCATTTGGCCGCGCTGGCCCCACGCGATACTGCAACATGCGCTGGCCGGCGAAGTCGTGCTTGTCTTGCCAGAGATTGTGATCCTGGAAGCGCGCCGGCAGATCGAACGCAATTTTCCCGACGCCCAAGAGCAGTTCGAGCGTTTTCTTGCGCTGGTCGAATTTGAGATTACGCCGCTCCCCACCGCAAAAGCAGTGGAGGCGGCGGCTGGACTCGTGCGCCAGACCGAGGATATTCCGGTTGCACTTTCTGTCATCGCCGCCGAGGTCGACTATTTTGTCGCCTATGACTGTGATTTTACCGACGACCATGAGTCCACCGCACAGGTGC
>JAPLGY010000384.1 GCA_026389955.1 Caldilinea sp.
ACCAGCGCCGATAAATTGCCAGCAGAGCGCTTTCGAGCAGTTCGTCAATGGACTGAAGTTTTGCCATATTCGTCGATGTGTGGGTGGCCAGGGGGCTGTTCTACAGCAGAACAACACAGGCTTCCAGTATAGCACGAACAGCCCGCCGCTGCACACCCGACAAAATCTTCCTTTCCGGCAGGCTGGGGAGCAGACAGGCGGTCAGCCCCCCGCCGATCTGCAGCACAGCCCGCTTATGCCGCTGGAAGCCAGGGCACCCCCACTTCAGAGGCCAGCTGCCGCAGGTCAGCGTAGACATCCGGGTCCAGCGGCACGCTGCTGCGCAGCTTCTCCTGCTGGCGCCGCCATTCCAGTTCCCCCGGCAGCAAGATCTCAGCCACGCCTGGCCGGGTGCGGCTGGCCTTGACCATGCCGATGAACTCCTGCAGATTGGCGTAGAACGCCTGCCGCTCCATAAACCAGTCGATCTGATAGGCGATGAACTGGTGTGCGACTTCCTGGCGGGCAGGGTCACGATAGGGAATGACGCCGTAGCCGCCGCCCCCCAACACACCGGTCAGCACATCCGTCAACAAGCTCAGCCCGTAGCCTTTGTACTCCCCCATCGGCAGCAACGTACCATCCATGGCAGCGGCCGGGTCGTCGGTCTCGCGGCCATCGGCCGTGATGGCCCAGTTGGTGGGCATTTTCTTGCCGTCCCGCAGGAGCCAGCGCATCATCCCCTTGCCCGACGTGGTCAGCGCCATATCCAAAATGATCGGCATGGCGTCCGGTCCGTCGCCGGTCGGCGCCACGATCGCCCACGGATTGGTGCCGACCACCCCGTCGATTCCCCCCCAAGGGGCCATCTCCGGGCCAGCATTGGTCATGCTCACCCCAATGCACCCGTTGCCCAACACCTGGCTGGCCGAATAGCTGGCCGATCCAAAATGGGTGCTGTGGCGAACCAGCACGATGCCGACCCCCTGCTGCTGCGCCTTGGCCATCGCCAGCCGCATCGCCTTGACAGCCATCACCGTGCCAGGCCCGTTGTGCGCGTCGACCAGCGCCAGCGCCGCCGATTCTTTAACAATCTCAAAGGGAGCTCGCGGGTCCACCTCGCGGCTGCGCACCCGCTCGACGTAGGCACGCACCCGGCGCACACCCTGCCCCTGCCCCTGCAAATTGCGCAGCTCGCTGGTGATCAGCGCATCGGCGATGATGTCGGCATCCTCCGCCACCAGGTCGGTCGTGCGCAAAATGGCCTGCGTCACCCCCCGCAGCGCCTCCGCCGGCACATAGCAGAGCGGAATCTGTTCGGTCTTGTAATCAGCACTGTACATCTTCGTCTCTCTGTTCTGCAGAAATCTCAAAATCGACGACGACCGCCCAATCCAGCCGGCGCCCAACGGCACTAACGGTTGCGAAGGCGAGGGTCCAGAAAATCGCGCAGCCAGTCGCCCAAAATGTTGAGCGAGAGCACGGTCAGCATAATGGCGACCCCCGGAAAGACCGCCAGCCACCAGTAGCCACCCAACAGCTGGTCGCGGCTCTCCGCCAACATTCCCCCCCAGGTCGGCACCTCCGGCGGAACGCCCAGCCCCAAAAAGGAGAGCGAGGCCTCCGATAAAATGACCCCAGCCACATTGAAGGAGGCAATCACGATCAGCGGGGCCAGGATATTGGGCAAAATGGCGCGACCGACAATCCGGCTGCTGCCCACCCCGATCGCTCGCGCCGACTCGATGTAATCTTTTCGCTTCTGGCTGATCGTCTCCCCGCGCGCGATGCGGGCGTAGGTCACCCACTGCCCGATCGCCAACACGATGACCAGGTTGAGCAGCCCTGCCCCCAACACCACCAAAACCATGATCGCCAGCAGAATGAAGGGAAACGCCAGCTGCACATCGGCCAGCCGCATGATCAGGTCGTCCAGTCGCCCCCCTGCGTAGCCGGCCGTCACCCCCAAAAAGACACCGAACAGCCCGCCGATCAGCACAGCCGCCACCCCCACCGCCAACGACACGCGTGACCCATAGATCAGCCGCGACAACACATCCCGCCCCAACCCATCGGACCCCAGCCAGTAGACCCCGCCTGAGGCTTCATTGACGCTCAGCGGCGGCTGCA
>JAPLGY010000739.1 GCA_026389955.1 Caldilinea sp.
CCGCCACCCCTACACCGGCACCTACCCCTACACCGGTGGCCACCCCGTTCCCTCCCGGCCCCCCAAGCAAACTGGGCCTCTTTGTCGGCTACAACCACCCCACCCTCTTCGATCTGCTGGCAACCCAGGCGGTTCCAGTCGTCAAGACCCTCGAACTCGACGCCAATTTCGTCGCCCAGATCAAACAGGTCTCGCCCGCTACACGCATCGTCGGACGCATCTCGCTCGACCAGATCGACCTGGCCAGCGTCGATCCGCTGGCAGCCGCCCAGCGTTTCGTCGAAAGCCTCCTGCCCTACGCCGATGACCCTGCCCGCCGCCCCTTCTTTGACGGCTGGGAATCCTACAACGAACCAGTCGCCAGCGATCTCGACCAGATGGCGCGCTACGGCGAGTTCGAGGCCGAACGCACCCGCCTGCTCGGCGACCGGGGCATTCGCAGTGTAATCGGCAACTTCGGCACCGGCCAACCGCCGATCGAGCAGTGGCCAGCCTTCCTGCCCGCCGTGCAGGCAGCCCGCCAGTACAACGGCTGGCTTGGGCTGCACGAATACTCGGCACCTACCATCTATTATCTCTCCAGCGCCGAAGAACGAGGGCGCTCCCCCGGCGTCACCCCACAAGACAGCGGCTGGCTGACCTTGCGCTACCGCAAAGTCTACCAGGAGATTCTGGCACCAGCCGGGTTGACCCTGCCGCTGGTCCTGACCGAGCTGGGTGTCGACGGGCTGGTCCAATCGCGGCCAGGCCCCCCCGAGGCACGCGGCTGGCAGGAGTTCCAAGCCTACTGGGCCGAACATGGCTACGGGCTCTGGGGCCCAGGCGCCTACGTCGAACAGCTGGTCTGGTACGACAACGCAATGCGCCAGGACGACTACGTGCTCGGCGGCACAATTTTTGCCCTGGCCCCCACCGCTGGCTGGGAAACCTATGATATCCTGGGACCCTGCGCAGGTGTGCTCCAACAGTACTTGAGCGTCCATGCCCCCGCCTGACAGCGCCCACAAGGGCCTTTTTGCCCTTGTGTCGATTCGGTGATGTCGAACCGTTGTGGTAAATTCATTGGTGTATCTTCGGTTGTGTAGATCGGTGGGGTGAATGAGCTGGGTAGAAGTTCATCGTGGCTTTGCCAATTCTGCAACACTGTTTGTGGCCGTCCTGGCCCTCTGGTCGCTCTATCTGCGGCTGCGTTCACAGCCGCTCAACAGTGCCTGGTTCGGCGCAGCCGTGGTCGGCGAGCTGCTGCTGCTCGCTCAGTTTGCCGTCGGCTGGATCCTTTGGTTTCAGGGGCTGGACAACTCGCTCCCACGCGCCTGGATCCACATTCTGTACGGAGTCGTCGCAGTGATCGCACTGCCCGCCGCCTATTCTTATTTCAGCAAGATCGCTGATTTTCGGGTCCAGACGTTGGCAATGGCGCTCACCTGCTTCTTTCTGTGGGGCATCCTGCTGCGCGCTTCACAGGTGGTCTCTCTCCCCAGCTTCTGAGAGCCGCAGGCTGTATTAAATGCTTTTTGGGTCTGTTGGGGTGTCGCTTTAAAACAGGGTCTATGTCCAAGCAGGTTCTGGTCCTCAACGCCGGCTACGAACCGTTGAGCCTGGTCTCGGTCCGTCGTGCAGTAGTCCTGCTGCTGCACGAAAAAGCCGAGCTGGTCGAGTCAACCCACCAGATGATCCACGCAGCCAGCCGAGCCGTGCCGGTTCCCCTGGTCATCCGGCTGCTCCACTATGTACGCCTCCCCCACCGACGCGTTCCCCCAACCCGCATCGCCGTTATGCTGCGCGACGCCAATACATGCCAGTACTGCGGAGAGCGGCCAGGACCGCCCGCCCTCACCGTCGACCACGTGCTCCCCCGCAGCCGAGGGGGCAAACATGCCTGGGAAAACCTGGCCACCGCCTGCAAACGGTGCAATCAACGCAAAAGCAACCTGACCCCCGAAGAAGCCGGCATGCAGCTGCGCCAACGCCCCTTCGAACCCAGCTACATGGCCCTGGTCCTGCTGAGCAACCCCATCGCCGCCGCACGCTGGGAACGGCTGATCGGCGTCCCGACAGCCCAGCTGCTGGGGCAGACAGGCTGACGCAAAAACGGCTCAAAATCTTTGTTCTACCCCAAGAAAACAGGTCACCGACCGACCAGGGGCAGATAGAGCCCGCCAGAGCCTCCGGCAGAATCGTCACCTCCAACACCCCCGGTACGGCAGCAGCCGTGTCAGGGAACGCCAGCCAGCCGACCCCCGACTGTACGGTCACCGCACTGCCCGCTGTCCCAAGCAGACGGATCGTCGCCGTCAACGGCAGCAGCGGCAGACAGTTGTCCCCCACCGTCTGCTCTTGCAGGACAATGTCAAGCCAATTCGGCCGCACCACCACCCCCGGCGTCACTTCGATCACCACCGGAATGGTCAACGGTGAGTTGTAGACCAGCGGGTCCAAGGCCGTCACCACCAGATTGGCACCGTAGGTCGGGGTGAGCACAGCCCCCCCCTGCACGGCCCCCCCCTGCACAGCAAACGGCAGCAGGTCGCCGGCATCAACCGTCACCCCCACAGCCACCGGTGTCGTCGCACGCTCTGGGGCCACCGCCACAAACGGCACCGTGGCGTGCAGCGCAATCTCGATCGCCTGCGCACGCGTCCGGTTGAAAAACTGGAGCTGCTCCGTCGTCCAGACAGAAGGCGGCTCCCCAGCTGGAACCGTCAGCCTCAGCTGGGGCGGGTTTGTCCCAGCCGGCGGTACGAACGCCAACGCATCCTGGCCCAACGCATCAAAATTGCCGGCCAGCAACGTCCGCTGGTTGCTGGAGACCGTCGCACTCACATAATCGGTTGTATACGCCGGGTCGCTGTAGGTGCGGTAGACGCTGTCCCGAAGAACCGTCAACTCTTCGCGCCCGTCGCCGTCCAGATCGCCCGCTGCCAGCGTCCGATACGCGTTGACACCTCCTAAAGTCACTTCAAAAGCAAAGCTGTTGCCGGCACCCAGCCGGCTGTTGAACAGACGGGGGGCGTTCTGGTTGACCGGCACGTCTCGCAGCAAAAAAATTTGGGGCACCCCCCCGCCCGTCGCATCGGCCAGAAAGACAGCACGGGGCGCCGGCAGATGGGCGGCCAGCCATACGTCGTCGAAGGCGTCGACAGGCCGGTAGCGCAGCACCACCAACGAGGGCAGCGGCGGCGCCGCTGAACGCACCGCCACCAGCTCCGCCTGCGCAGTGTCCGCAGCCACATTGCCGATGGCCACCCCGCTCCAAGGCCGTTCTTCACTGGTGTCATGCCAAAATTCGACCAGCACATTGTTGGCAGCCAGCCGGTAGACGCCCAGCCGCCCCCCATCAGCCTCCTCACTCACTAGCGCCAACTCATCCCGCCCGTCCCCGTCCAGGTCGCCGGCCGCCAGATCGATCGGCCGCGCGTCCATCTCCACCTCGGTCAGCACCTGCCAAAGACGGCCATCGTAGGGGGGCGCCGGCTGCACCAGAATCTGAATGCGCGAAGCATCCGGCTGGTCGGGCAGCGCAGAGACCACCACAATCTCACGCGTCAGCACGTTGTCGTCAAATTCCCCCGTCGTGATTTGACGAGGCTTCCCCCCCAACTCTGTGCGGTAGAGCCGATCCCAGTACAGCCCCCCAATCGTCTGCTCTGGGACAACCTCCCCAGCACTCACCACAGGGTCGTACAGCATCAACATCCCATCCTCGGCGACCGCCACAATCTCCTCGTCGCCATCGCCGTTGAAATCGTCGACCGCCGCGTCGTACCAGCTGCCATCCTCGAGAGGGCTGTGAAAATTGACCGGCGGCAGATAGGGCGCCACCTGGGGGTCCACCACACGCAGAAGCCCGGCACTGTCGATGTAGACCAGCTCCTTGTCCGCATTCGGCGTGTACGGGAGCGCCGGGCTGTGCTGTGCGGCCACCGGCACCCCCCACCAGAGCACCCCCCACCAGAGCACCCCCCGCCAGACCCGTCGTCGGCTCATGCCTTGCCCAGCACCGCAGCCAGCAGCGCCATCCGAATGTACATGCCGTTGCGCATCTGGCGGAAATAGGCAGCCCGTGGGTCGCTGTCCACCGCATAGCTGATCTCGTTGACACGAGGCAGCGGGTGCATGACAATCATCCGCTCCTGAGCCCGGATCATCAGCTCAGGGTCCACAACATACCGGTCTTTGACCGTGTCATACTCGGCTAAGTCGGTAAAACGCTCCTTCTGAACCCGCGTCACATAAAGCACGTCGACCCCCCCAATGATCTCGTGCACATCCTCCCGCTCCTCATACCGATGGCCGCTGGCGTCGACAACGTCAAGCACATCTTTGGGCATCCGCAGAATCTCAGGGCTGACAAAGACAAACTCGACCGGATAGTTGACAAGCAGCTTGGTCAGGCTGTGCACCGTCCGCCCAAATTTGAGGTCGCCCACCATCGCCACCTTGAGCCCGTGCACACTGCCCAATGCTTCGACAATCGTGTAAAGATCGAGCAAAGCCTGGGTCGGATGCTCCCCAACCCCGTCGCCGGCGTTGATCACCGGCTTGCTGGCATAACGCGCCGCCGTCGCCGCCGAACCAACCTCCGGGTGACGAATCACGATCACATCCGAGTAGCTCTCCAGCGTGCGCACGG
>JAPLGY010000145.1 GCA_026389955.1 Caldilinea sp.
TCGGCAGAGGCCCCCATCTCGGCAGAAGCAGTCTCAGGTTTCTTGCCTGGCTCTTTGACACAACCGCCTTCGCCGGTGGGGCGGACATGGGCAGCGTTGATCTCTTCCAGCCCTTTGTACCGGTAGATGTCTTCGCCGGCAATCATGACAATATCGCGAAAGTCGCCGGTCGCCGGTCGCTCTCCCGGCTTGAGCCGCCAGGGCAACAGCGAGTCTGCATTCATATAATGGTTGACAAGCACACGCCGGTACCCCTGCCGGGCGCGGTTGCGCAGCGAACGGTGGAGCAGATACCCGTTGAAAAAGACGATCGATCCTGCCTTCACTTCCACCGGCACTGCGTCTTCATCTTTGTAGGGAAAGTTGAACGACTCCACCGCACAATCAAATTCTCGGTCGTCGTGGTCGCGTTGGGGCCAGAGAACCCCCCGCCGGTGTGAGCCAGGAATCACCCAAAGACAGCCATTTTCGACCGTCGCATCGTCCAGCGCAATCCATCCCCCCGTCAGCGAACGGTCGCGGGTAGGTATAAAATCTTCGTCCTGATGCCAGGCCTGCCCAGGTTTGCCCGACGCTTTGATAAACAACATCGACTGCATACACTTCACATTCGGCCCGATCACCCCGGTCAACACCTCGACGATGGCCGGGTGCGCCAGGTACTTGTGCATCGACGGCGAAAGCTTGTGCGGGAAGTGGATGCAAAGATACCGGCGCAATACCTCTTCGTCGGTTTCATCCGGCTCTGCCGGGATGACCCCCCGAATGTCCCCGCGCTCGCCCCGGCAGATCGCCGTGGTCTCGGCACAAAGTTCCTCGATCTCTGCAGACGTCAAAGCATCTTCTACCACCAGATACCCATTTTCATGGTAAAAAGCCACGTCTTTCGGGGGGATCGTCGCTCTTTGTGGCACTGCCAGCAAGGTCATTTTCATTCTCCCTGGGTTCATACAAAACGTCGTTCGCCACAAATTGTTGTGGCGGCCCTTACCCCAAAACCAGTCAAATTTTTCGAGGTCGGGTACCCCCAATATACCACAAAACCGCTCCAGACCCCCTGCACCCCGAAATTCAATCCGTTGCTTTGCCCCAAAGAGCCAAACGATACCCCGAATGCATGCCGAACAGACCAACAAGTTGCAGCACCGTACGTTGCCAGCTATACTGTTCTTTGTTGGTGCCAGCTCGGTCTTCGAGCCCAACATGATGGCTGCTGTCTCTTTGGCCTGCGGGTTGCTCTTCCGTTTCCCAGCAGGGAGCCAGCACAGCCTGGCCAAGCAGCGGCGGTGGTAGAATACCCAAAAAAACTGTGCTTGCAAACACGTAGACCACAAACTCGACAGGGCAAAAAATGTCTGAACAAGGCTTACAAGTGGTGTTTATGCCTTCCGGCCGGCGCGGGGTCGTGGCTGCAGGAACGACTGTGCTGGAGGCAGCCCGCCAGCTCGGTGTCGGCATCGAGAGCATCTGCAGCGGCCGTCTGACCTGCGGCAAATGCAAGGTGCGTGTCGAAAACGGGTACTTTGCCAAACACGCCATCACCTCCGCTGCCGACCATCTGACCCCCCTCCACAGCGAAGAACGCGAGCTGCTGCAGGCGATGCACGCCGAGGACTGCCGACTTTCCTGCACAGCCCAGCTGTTGGGCGATCTGCTCCTCTACGTGCCCGAAGAAAGCCGGGCGCACAAACAGATTATCCGCAAGGCCGCCACCGAACGGGCGATCGAGATCGCCCCTGCGGTGCGCCAGTACTACGTCCAGGTTGCAGATGCCAGCCTGGGCGAACACCGTGGAGACTGGGGACGGCTGCAAGACGCGCTCGAGCAAACAGCCGGGCTGCGCGGGCTGACGATCGACCTGCACGCACTTCGCAATTTACAGCCTGCGCTGCGCCAGGGCAAACGGGCGCTGACGGTGCTGGTCTGGAACAGCCGCGAGGTTTTCGAGATCCGCCCCGGCTACGCCGAAGGGATCTATGGGCTGGCGGTCGACATCGGCAGCACGACGGTGGCCGCCTACCTGTGTGACCTGCGCACCGGCGAAGTGCTGGCCACCGAGTCGGCCATGAACCCGCAGATCACGTTCGGGGAAGATCTGATGAGCCGGGTCTCCTATGTGATGATGAACGAAGACGGCACCGACAAGATGCACGATGCCATCCTCAAGGCCATCAACAAGCTGGCCGGCCAGGCGGCACACCGCGTTGGGCTCAAGGTGAGCGATCTCCACGAGCTGGTCGTGGCCGGCAACACCACCATGATCCATCTTTTTCTGGGTGTCGACCCCCGCGAGTTGGGCGGCGCACCCTTTGCCCTGGCCAACCGCGACGCGATGGACCTCAAAGCGCGCGACCTGGGGCTGCGCCTGCACCCAGGGGCCAACGTGCATGTGTTGCCCTCCGAAGCCGGCCATGTCGGCGCCGACAATGTCGCAGTGCTGGTGGCCGAAGAGCCCCACCGCCAGGATGAAATGGTGCTGATCGTCGATGTCGGCACCAACGCCGAGATCGTGCTCGGCAACCGTAGCTGGCTGATGAGCGCCTCCAGCCCAACCGGCCCTGCCTTCGAAGGTGCCCAGATCAGCGCCGGCATGCGCGCAGCGCCCGGTGCCATCGAACGTGTGCGCATCGACCGCACGACCGGTCACCCCAATTTCCGCGTCATCGGCGACGACCGCTGGTCGAACGAATGGAATCTGCAGGCCACCACCGCGCTGGAAGGCAAACCCGAATACCTGGCGGCCGGCATCTGCGGTTCTGGCATCATCGAAGTGGTCGCCGAACTCTTCCTGGCCGGTCTCTTGCAGCCAGATGGCCGCTTCAACGCCAGCCACCCAACTGACCGCATGGTCTGGGAAGGCCGCCGCGGCGCCTATCTCTTGGCCCGCCCCTAACAGACCGCCAACGGCAAACCCCTCTACGTGACCCAGGACGATGTACGCAATATCCAGCTGGCCAAGGCTGCACTCTACGCCGGCGCCAAAATCCTCATGAAACGCGCTGGCATCGAGCGGGTCGACCGGATCACGCTGGCCGGCGCGTTCGGCAGCTATATCGACCCGCTGTACGCACTGGTGCTCGGGCTC
>JAPLGY010000661.1 GCA_026389955.1 Caldilinea sp.
GCAGCGAGGCCAGCAGGCGTCCTGCATTGGCCAGCCGTCGACCCTTCGAGGTTGTGCGCAGGTAAAGGCCGGCATTGCCCAGTTTCAAGAGCACGATGGCCGTGCCCAGCTCGAGCAGCTCTTCTGCGATCGCCTGGAGGAGAGGGGCCTCCAGGGTGTGGGTCTGGCGGGAGGGGGGGCCGAGCATCAGGCGAATTTCGTCGAGGCTGGGCATGAAGAGGTCGACGTGGGGCAGCACGACTTCCAGGATGCGCCGCCAGTTGACCTGGCCGGCCTCCGAAGCGGGGTCAGGCTGTGCCATGTCGAGCGAGGTCGTGACGCCGGTACTTTGGACGGCTGCAAGCAAGGCGGCGAGCTCGGCACCGTCGTTCAGGTACATTTGGCGCATCAGGGGGGGGTAGCCAAAATGGAAGACTGAGGCCTTGCGGACCTTGTCCAGGTCCACATCGGCGGCGCTGAAGGTATCGTTGGCTCCGGGGCAGTGGAGGAAGATTCGGTCTATGCCGGGGGGATTGATCACCAGGGTATAGGAAGAATCAGCGTCGGGGGCGACGATCATGCCGTCGACCAGGGCTGGATCGTAGCGGCGGATGACATCGAGGAGAGCGTGGCCAAAGAGATCTGGGCCGACTTTGCCCATCATCTGCACGGGTATGCCGAGCCGATGCAGGGCAATGCCTGTATTGGAGACAGCTCCGCCGGTCGAGACTACGGCGGGGCCGACCAGGTTGAGTTTTCCTGGGACGAACGTTGTTGCCAGCGACTCGGCGTTGGCGGGCCAGGCTGGAATGATATCGACACAGATATGGCCGGCGACCAGGATCGGTGCGGTGTCAAGGCATGTCACGGCGAAGTCCCCTGTGGCAGATCGGCGATGGCGTGGTGGAGCGAGCGAACTGCGGGATAGATCTGTGCGTAGACGGTCTGATAGGCGTGTGTGTAGAAGGCAGTGGAGCTGGGCTCGATCTGGGTGGTTGTGTAGCGAATTGTGGCGGCGGCATCCATGTAGCTGGTGTAGACGCCGGCGCCGATGCCGCCGAGCATGGCAGCGCCCAGTGCGGTAGCTTCGTCGATGCTGACCACCTGGACAGGCTGACCATAGACATTGGCTTTGATCTGCATCAAAAGGAGATTGCGGGTACCGCCGCCGGTGGCGATGATTTGATGGACTGCTGCGGTGGGCAGTGCGGGCAGCAGGGAGGCCAGCGAATGGCGTGCCTCGTAGGCCAGCCCTTCGAGCAGGGCTCGGTAGAGGGCCCCGCGTTTGGTATCGAAAGTCACCCCGACAAAAGCGGCTCGTGAACGTGGGTCGTCGTAGCCAGGGTTGGCGGTACGGAGGTGGGGAAGAAAATAGGCTCCCAGGCTGCCAGGGGGGGTGGCGCGCGCTTCCTCTTCCAGTTGGGCGTAGCCGAGTCCAGCGGCGAGCTCCTCACGAAACCATTCGATACAGGCGCTGGAGGTATAAAGACCGCCCCGCACGTAATAGCCGCCGCTGACATGGACGCCTTGTGCGTAGCCAAGGGCACCGACCGCAGGGTCTTTGAGCTTCGGCTGTGCCGAGCGAGTCCAACACTGTTCCGCTGCGGTTGACGCCCAGGGCCAAGGCTGCACAGACGTGGTCATGTCCGCCGGTGGCGACGACAGTGTCGGCAGGCAGCCCGGTCTGGGCGGCAACTTCCGGCAGCACAGTGCCGAGCCGGGTGCCGCTGGGGAGCAAAGCTGGCAAAATTTTGGGGTTGATTCCGGCTGCAGCCACCAGATCGTCTGCCCAGCGCAGGTGGTCGATGTCGAGCATCAGGGTGCGGGAGGCGAGCGAGAACTCGGAAGCTGCAGCGCCGCAGAGGCGGTAGGTCAGGTAATCCGCTGCGTTGAGCCAGGTGGCGGTGCGGGCGTAGGCGTCGGGTGCATGCTGGCGGAGCCACATCAGTTTGCAGAGCGAATAAATGGGCTGTGGAGAGAGCCCGGTCCGATGAAAAAGGGTGTCGGTTCCAAAGCACTGGCGCAGCGTGGCTGCCTGTTCTTGGGTGCGGGTATCGAACCAGGCGATCGCGTCGTAGGTGGGGTCTCCGGCTGCATCGAGTGTCATCCCGGCTTCGCCGACACTGGCGACAGCCACAGAAACAATCTGCTGTGGGGTGTTGAGCTGAGCAGTCAGCTGGTGCAGAGCCATCTGTGTCTGTGCCCACAGCTCTGTTGGATCGTGGTGTGCCCAACCAGGGTGAGGGTAAGCGGTCGGTGTCGGAACACTGGTTTTGGCAACAACCTGTCCCGTGCGCGTGAACGCAATCGCTTTGATCTGGGATGTTCCCAGGTCGATCCCCACCAGCAGGGCATCTCGATCCATGTCGGCTTCCATACGGTGTACTCGATGTTTGTCTTATGGCATTCGATCTTTTGTAATATACGTTACTGTCCACAAATCTGCAAATCTGTATTTGGCCTCAGGATCGTATCTTCTCGAGAGTTCGTGGTGTAATTTTGGCCAACAAAATGCTCTTTTTTGTAACTGCTCAGGCGTAGAAGCCTGTTGACTTCTGGTGCGCGCTACAGCCGTGCCGTTTTGTCGTTTTGATGTGGGGTTCAGGAGGGTGGGGGGAGGTCGATCACGATTTTGACGACGTTGTCGGCGTAGTGGTCGTTGAGGGCAAAGGCGTGCGGCGTCTCTGCCAGGGGGAAGTGATGGGAGACGATCCCGGCCAGGTCGACGGCTCCGCTGCTGGCCAGCTTGATTGCACGGGGGTAGACATGTTTCATCCGGCGGGAGAGGCGGATGGTCAGTCCTTTGCGGCGGGCGGTCGAGTGTTTCAAGGTCAGCGTATCGGCGCTGGGGATCCCGACCAGGACCAGGCGGCCGCCGAGCCGTGCCATTTCGGCGGCCCACTGGATCGAGTGGTCGGCCCAGGCGGCTTCGATGGCGACGTCGACCCCGCGTCCGCCGGTCGCTTTGGCGATGGCTGTGGGGGGATCCTGGTCGCGGAAATTGATTGGAACGGCGCCGTAGCGTTCGGCCAGTGCCAGGCGCCAGCTGAACTGGTCGACGACATAGATGGGGGTTGCGCCGGCGAGCCGGGCGACCTGGAGGATGTAGAGGCCGATCGGTCCAGCGCCCAGGATGGCGACGCTGTCGGCGACGCGCAGCCTGGCCAGGTCGACGGCGTGCAGGGCAATGCCGAGCGGTTCGAGCAGTGCGGCTGTGGTATCGTCCAGGGTATCGGGGATGGGGAAGCAGGTATGGGCGGGCATGAGCATGAATTCGCTCAGGCTGCCGGCATCGGGGTAGGTGCCGCAAAAATGCAGCTGTTGGCAGAGATTGGGGTGCCCTTGTTCGCACAGCTCGCAGCGTCCGCAGGGCTGGGCAGGGTCGACTGCGACGCGTGTGCCGGGCAAGAGGGGGGCGAAGTTGCCGTCGTAGCTGTCGGAGCCGACGTCGACGACGACCCCCGCAAATTCGTGTCCCAGGGTCAGCGGGGTGGCCACCACGGTATCGCCGATGCGGGCATCCTGGTACGTGTGGACATCGCTGCCGCAGACGCCGACCGCAGTGATGCGCAGCAGCGCCATTCCTGGGCCGGGTGTGGTTGGCTGTGGAATCTGCTCGACGCGCAGGTCGCGTGGGCCGTGCAGCCGCACGGCCTGCATGGTTGGGGGGGGCATGGAAGGTGTGGGTGTTTGATTCATGGCAGTTGTGGTGTGGCTCAGGCGGGCGGGGGCTGGAGGTGGACTTTCAGGGTTTGGCCAGCGGCAAATTGGTGGAAGAGGCTGGCGAAATCCTGCAGGGGGGCGACATGGCTGACCAGGGGGGTGACATCGATTGCGCCGCTGGCCAGCCAGTCGATGGCCGGCAAAAAAGTATAGCAGAGTGCGAAGCTGCCGACGAGGGTCCAGTCGTTGCGAAAGAGATCGTAGGGGCTGATGGCGACGCGGGCATGGTTGGGGGTGACCCCGAACTGCAGGTAGAGGCCGCGCGGGCGCAGGTAGCGCAGGGCTCCTTCGATCACGGCGGGGATGCCGGTGGCGTCGACGACGACCCCAAAGCCGCGCGGGGCGAGTTCGCGCAGGGCGGCGTCCTGGTCTGCACCGGCGGGGACTGCCAGGGTGGCGCCCAGTTTGCGGGCCAGTTCCAGCCGTGGCGGCTGTTTTTCGACGACAGCGACTGCACCGGCGCCCATTCTGCGCAGCGCCTGCACCAGGAGCAGCCCCATGGGGCCGGCGCCGAGGATCAGGACTGGGTCGGCGGGCAGGACACGAATTCGTTTCATGGCGTGGACCACGCAGGCCAGCGGTTCGATGAATGCGGCCTGGGTGTCGGTCAGGCGTTCAGGCAGTCGGTAACAGGCGCGTGCGGGGGCTGCCGTGTACTGGGCGAACCCACCGGGGCGGGTGATCCCGATCCCTTGCCAGTGGAGGCAGTGGTTGGCCATCTCATTGCGGCAGAGATCGCAGTGGCCGCAGTAGAGATTGGGGTCGACGGCGACGCGGTCGCCGACCTTCAGATCGGTGACTGCCTGCCCGGTTTCGACGATCACGCCGCTGAACTCGTGGCCGGGGATGACTGGGAATTCTGACATATATTCGTTGCGGTAGATATGGACATCGGTGCCGCAGAGGCCACAGCGGCTGACCTGGACGATCACCTCGTCGGGGGCGCAGGTTGGGTCTGGGACGCGCTCGACGTGGAGGGTTTCAGGGGCGGGGAAGAGGACAGCTTGCATTGCTTCGGCTCCTTGGGTCTGTCAGAGGCCATCTACCAGCAGCAATAGCCGCCGTCGATCACCAGGTCATGGCCGGTCATATAGTCGGAGGCAGGGGCAGAGAGATAGACTGCGGCACCTTGCAGGTCGGTGACCTCTGCCATGCGGCCCATGGGGGTCATGCCCATCCAGGTGGGCAGCATGGTTTGGCCGAGGGGGGTAGCGAGCAGGTCTTCGACCAGTTTAGTGCGGGTATAGCCGGGGCTGATGCTGTTGACGCGCACCCCGCGTTTGGCCCATTCGGCGGCGAGGCTGCGGGTGAGGTGGAGCACGCCGGCTTTGGCGGTGTTGTAGGCGGACTGGTTTTGGGGGGTGTTGCTGATATGGGCGGACATGGAGGCTGTGTTGACAATTTTGCCGTAGCCGGCAGCGAGCATGATGCGGGCTTCTGCCTGGGCGCAGAGAAAGACCGACGTGAGGTCGACGTCGATCATGCGCAGCCAGTCGGTGTACGGGGTACTTTCGGCGTCGGACCAGAGCCCGATGCCGGCGTTGTTGAAAGCGACGGTCAGGGTGCCCCAGTGGGTGACAACGGCGTCGACCATGGCCTGTACCTGGTCGGGGCGGGTCACGTCGCATTGGAGGGCAATGGCGTCGATCTGTTTTTGGTGCAGTTCGTGGGCGACTTCTTCGGCCAGATCCAGGCGCAGGTCGACGACTGCGAGAGCGGCACCGGCCTCACCTAGCCCGTGGGCAAAGGCGCGGCCGATCCCTTGGCCGCCGCCGGTGACCAGGGCG